>JBJKRM010000445.1:0-10793 GCA_046704685.1 Rhizomicrobium sp. | reverse complement strand
GTCGGGAACCGCATTGAGCTGTACGAGATAGATGCTTTTGCCGTCATGTCCCTGAATGGCATAATAGCCGGGCGTCGGATCCTGGATCGAATCCGGCCAGGCTTTCATGCCGAGGAACGCGCTCGCGTTGGGAAGATACTCGCCGAGGCTCTTGATCTTCTTGGCATCGATCGCCGGCTTGTGGCCGGGGAGGGCGACGATCGACAGATCGGCGGCGGTATCATCCTTCTTGGTTACCGATTTCTTAGCGAAACTGTAGCCTTCCTGGCCTTTCAGGGTGACCAGGCTGCTGGCATTGGCCGGGACAAACGCAGCGGCCATCAGAGAAACGAATGCAATACGCACAAACTTCGACACGTTGATTCTCCCTGCACGCGAACGCGCGCATCGTTTCGAGCGGATCTGAGTTGGTGGGCGCGCCGTGACGCGTCGGTGCGCATTCATCACAAAATGCGAGCGTGTTGAAGTCCGCGTCTTGCCGCGCATCGGTTTGACGCGACGATTGCCATCATTTTGCCGCGTTCGGCGCGTCGAAACGCAAAACAATCAGTACGCAGAACGAACGTTTATTGCGCCGCTTGTTCGCCGCCGACATGACCGGTGCGCTGGCCCCCTTCGCGCATGATCATCGACTTGAGCTCTTCGAGCTCGATGAAGTTGTCGGCCTGACGGCGAAGGTCGTCGGATACCATCGGCGGCTGGGTGCGGATGGTGGAGACCACGCTGACGCGGCGCCCCTTCCTCTGGGCCGCCTCGACCAGGCGGCGGAAATCGCCGTCGCCGGAGAAGATCACGATGTGATCGACCTGATCCGCCATTTCCATGACATCGATCGCCAGTTCGATGTCCATATTGCCTTTGACGCGACGGCGGCCTTGCGAGTCGGTGAATTCCTTGAGCGGCTTTGTCACCACCGAGAAGCCGTTGTAATCCAGCCAGTCGACCAGCGGCCGCAGGGGAGAGAATTCCTGATCCTCGGCCACGGCCGTATAATAGAAAGCGCGGACCAGGACGCCTTTGCGGGCGAACAGTTCCAGCAGGCGTTTGTAGTCGATATCGAATTGGAGGCCCTTGGCCGCTCCATAGAGATTTGCGCCATCAATGAAGAGTGCCAGTTTCTCTTGAGGGTAGAAAAGCATAATGACCTCCAAACAAATATCCAGACCGTACGGGCAAATCCCCCCGGGGCCCTGCGACAGTTCTAACCCAACGACATGGTGGTTCAAGCGGGGAGGCCATTCATGATCCTGATCGCCCTTGGCGCCAATCTCGACTCACCTGCCGGCCCACCACGTTTAACGCTGGCGCGGGCCTTAGGTTCGATGGCAGCGCGAAGGATTCGCGTTCTCAGAGTTTCGCCCTTTTACCGGACGCCGGCATGGCCGAATCCAGCAAATCCGCCCTTTATCAATGCGGTCGCCTTGATCCAGACACCGCTCGGACCCGCAACCTTGCTTGACGCCCTGCACGGGATCGAAAGCGAATTCGGACGGGTGCGTGACGCTCGCAACGCGCCGCGGACGCTCGATCTCGATCTGCTCGATTATGACGGTCGCGTGGAGAATGGCTCTCTGCAGCTGCCGCATCCGCGAATCGCCGAACGCGCTTTCGTCCTGGTGCCGCTCGCCGATGTTGCACCGGATTGGGTCCATCCCGGGACGGAGCTGGGTATCGACGAGATGCTGGACTCGATTCCGCAGGCGGAGCGCGAAGCAGTCCATCGTCTCGACGATTGAGCTGGGACAGGCGGGAAAACAAATTTATGAGCGTCGCGATTTTGCCGCCGGTCAGAAGACCGTCGGAGCAAAGCAAGAATCCATAGCAGCAAATAAAAAGGGGAGGGCGCTTGGCCCTCCCCCTCTGATCCTTCATCAGGCGCCTTAGTGGTGCGTGATCGCCGGCCGGTAGTCTTGGGCATGGGTCACACGCAGGCCCGGGACACCGTGCCGTTCAACAACGCGTTGCCAGCTGATGAATTCCTCGGCCGACAGACTGTACCGGGCGCATGCATCATTGAGGGTGATCAATCCGCCTTCGACGGCCGCGACAACGGTCGCCTTGCGACGGATGACCCAGCGCACAGTGTTCCGAGGCGGCAGGTCGGCAAGTGTCATATCCTCCCCGTTTGGTCCGATGCACTTCGCCATGGGGGGGCTTCCATCACGTCCCATCGTCAAGCTCTCCTCGTTGCTTCCGCTTAGAACGCTACTCACTCGCATTCGTGGGCGCTAAGTTGGTGTAAGCAGTTTAACGAGTGGTAAAGACCAGAATATCAATTGATAAATTAGCAATAGTTAAATCGAGTAGTGTCAGAATAGGACAGCCAAGGAATAAAAGACGGGTATTTTTGGTTTGATTTGGAGACCTCCGGGGAACCAAATGATAATCCTGCATTAATATTGCGGATCGCGCTGCTGTTTCGATCGGACCGGCCACATGGGGAACTTTGGACATCCACGAAAGGTCACAGCCGTGGTCCTGTCTGCGGTCGTCTTGGCCGCCTGTTCCGATGTCCCGCCGCCGGCATGTCCGGCGGGTCTGGCGCCCATGACCCGGGCAGAGCTGTTTTTCGGATGGGATATGCCCGGCGGGGCGCAGGTCAGCGAGCAGGCTTGGCAAGGCTTCGTGAATCAGGAGATCGCGCCGCGCTTTCCCGATGGCTTCACGGTCCAGGATGGTTGGGGCCAGTGGAAGGGTAAGGATGGTGTCGTCAGGGAGCCGGCCAGGATCATGATCGTGGTTTTCGCCGGTCGGCCGGACGGCAAGCTGCAGGACATCCGCGAAGCCTATAAACGACGGTTTCACCAGGAATCGGTGTTGTATGTCGAACAACCGGTGTGCGCCGGATTCTGACTGCGGATTCTATTGATGATGCGCGCAGCATACGGAAGAGTGGGCTGCGGCACGGAGCGATCATGTCCAAAGAGATCATCACCTATCTGGTTCCCATCATTGTGGTGGGGCTCATCGTCTGGCGCATGATCCGTCAGAGCCGCGGGCGGCCGCTCAATCCCTCGCGCTTGTGGATACGCCCCGCCTTGTTGGCGATCTTTCTCGGGCTGGCTTTTCTGCGTCCGCCTACGCTGACGATGACCTCCGGGCTGGCGTTCGTGGCGGCTGCCGTGGTCGGCGTGGTGTTCGGCTATGTCGTTGCCAGCCATCAGCGGCTCACGGTCGATCCCACTACGGGCAAGATCACCAGCACCATGTCGCCGTTGGGAATGGCTTTGTTTGTCGGCCTTTATGCCCTTCGGTACATTTTCCGCCTCGTCGTGGAGGGAGGGCAGGCTCCGGATCGCATGATGGCCCATTCCAGCCAGGTGCTGACCTACACCGATGTCGGCTTGTTGTTCCTGCTGGCTCTGGTGACCGCCCAGGCCTGGGAAATCCGGCGTCGCGTCAAGCCTTTGCTGGCCGAAGCGGCTGCCCAAAAGCCGCCAAGCCCGGTCGAATAGCCGCTTGCCCTAGCCGGGCGTTTCCTATAGGTTCCGGCCCCTTCCGAAATCCCCCAGGATTAGAGAGCGAATGGCCCGCGTCACCGTCGAAGACTGCGTAGATAAGATTCCCAACCGGTTCGATCTGGTTCTGTCGGCCTCCTTCCGGGCCCGCCAGTTGTCGGGCGGGGCGGAGACTCTGGTGGATCGCGACCGCGACAAGAACCCGGTCGTGGCGCTGCGTGAGATCGCGGCCCGCGAATTGACGCCGGAGGATCTCAAGGAAGAGCATATCAAGTCGCTGCAGAAGCATGCCGAGGTCGATGAGCCCGAGGAGCAGCGTCCCGATACCGATGACGGTCGCGAGGATCCGCAGTTCCGGCAGGTCACCGAGGAAGAGCTGCTGCGCGCCCTGACCAGCGAGGCGCAGCGCCGGGCCGAGCCGCAGCCGGAGCCGGTGGAAGACTACGAGGAATAGCCGTCCTCCCAATATGGAATTCGCGATGGCCGGGCTTGTGCCCGGCCATTGCCGTTTGGAGCCGCCGCCGGGCATGGCGTGTTGCTTTGACGACCGAAGGTCGGCGTTGGCATGGACGGCGCAGCGGCACGTTTCCGATTCCTGCACGGTGTGCCTATATAATGAGGACATGAACGCCACGCCCCAGACGTCCGAGAAGGGAACGGTCGTCCCCTTGAACCCGCCGCGCCCCCGCGGCCGGCGCAAGCTGATGCGCCAGACGGAACTGGTCGATCGCGTCAAGGCCTATGACCCTGAAGCCAACGAGGCTTTGCTGAACAAGGCTTATGTCTACGCCATGAAGGCGCATGGCAAGCAGTTCCGGGCCTCCGGCGATCCCTATTTCGCCCATCCCCTGGAGGTGGCGGCCATCCTCACTGAGCTCAAGCTCGACGAATCGACCATCGCCACCGCGCTGCTGCACGACACCATCGAGGATACCGTCGCCACTTATGACGACATCAAGGAGAATTTTGGTCCGGAGATTGCCGATCTGGTGGACGGCGTCACCAAGCTGACCGGCCTCGAGGTTTTCTCGGAGCGCACCAAGCAGGCCGAGAACTTCCGCAAGCTGATGCTGGCGATGTCCGCCGACATCCGGGTGCTGCTGGTCAAGCTGGCCGACCGCCTGCACAACATGCGCACGCTGCAATACATCAAGCAGCCGGAAAAGCGCCGCCGCATCGCCCAGGAGACCTTCGACGTCTATGCGCCGCTGGCCGGCCGCATCGGCATGCAGGACATCCGCGAGGAGCTGGAAGATCTCGCCTTCAACGAGATGCATCACGAGGCGCGCGCCTCGATCATCACGCGGCTGGAGCGCATGGACTCCTCGCGCGGCAAGCTGATCGAACGCATCTCCGACCAGGTCAAGCGCAAGCTGGCCGAGAACGATGTCGACGCCTGGGTCTATGGCCGTTCGAAACGGCCCTATTCGATCTGGCGCAAGCTGCAGGACAAGAAGCTCAACTTCGAGCAGCTTTCGGACGTCTTCGCCTTCCGCGTCATCGTCAAGAGCGAGCCGGACTGCTACCGCACGCTCGGCGTTCTGCATCTGGCCTGGCCGGCGGTGCCGGCCCGCTTCAAGGACTTCATCTCGACGCCCAAGCCCAACGGCTACAAGTCGCTGCACACCACGCTGATCGGCCCCGAGCGGCAGCGGGTGGAAATCCAGATCCGCACACAGGGGATGCATGAAGTGGCCGAGCGGGGCATCGCCGCGCACTGGCGCTATCGCGACGTCAAATCCGACACCGGCGAATCCTACGAGAACCGCGCCTATGAATGGCTGCGCGAGATGGTGGATCTGCTTGAGCAGGGCAACACCGCCGAGGAATTCCTCGAGCAGTCACGCCTCAACCTCTACCAGGATCAGGTCTTCTGCTTCACCCCCAAGGGCGATCTCATCCCGCTGCCGCGCGGCGCCACGCCGATCGATTTCGCCTACCAGGTCCACACCGATCTCGGCCACCGCACGCTCGGCGCCAAGGTCAACGGCATTCCGGTGCCGCTCTACACCCCGTTGCGCAATGGTGATCAGGTGGAGATCATCGCCGGTAAGGACGAGACTCCATCGCCCTTGTGGGAGCAGTTCGTGGTCACGGGGCGCGCCCGCGCCGAGATTCGCCGCTTCATCCGTCAGCAGCAGCGCGGCGAGCACATCGAGCTCGGCCGCAAGATCCTGGAAAAGGTCTTCACCGACGAAGGCTTCATGTTGAGCGAGAAGGCGGTTGAGGGCGTCGCCAAGAAGCTCCGACTCACCAAGGCGGAGTAAGTGCTGGCGCAGGTCGGGCACGGCGCCTTGCGCGGCCGCGAGGTGCTGGAGGCGGTGTTCCCGGAGCTGAAGCTGGATCCCGAGCGCCGCAAGCGCGTGCTGCTGGAAGACCCGGTCGAGCCCAAGCGCATCTCCATCCGTGGCCTCACCGGTGGCGTCGGTTATCAGCTCGGCGTCTGCTGTCATCCGTTGCCGGGCGATCGCATCGTCGGTTTGATGGTGCCGGGCGAGGGCGCCATCATCCACACCATCGACTGCGCCGAACTGGAGAAGGCGCAATCCAATCCCGACATGGAATGGCTGGACGTCGCCTGGGGCACGCATGCCGCCGAGATGGGTCCGTCGGTGGCGCGCCTGAAAGTGCGGGTGAAGAACGCGGCCGGCTCACTGGGTGCAGCCATGACGGCGATCGGCAATGCCGGCGCCAATATTTTCAACATGAAAACCATTGACCGCAATCCGCTGTTCTTCGACTTTCAGGTCGACATCGTGGTGCGGGACGTCATCCACCTGCAGAACATCCTGGGCGCCCTGCGGGTGATGGACGTGGTGGAGGCCGTCGACCGGGTGCGCGAGCCGGAAGAGCCGCAAGAGGCCAGCGCCAGGACATAGCTGCTATTCATCTCCCCTTTGGGCGGGACTATCATATGCTCGCATCTGCAATATCCGATCGCTCTCTTTTTTGGGGAGGTAAAAAGGTTGCCAACGCAAAAGCTTCGTCTCGGCGTGAACATCGATCATGTCGCCACCGTGCGCCAGGCGCGCGGCGGGTCGCATCCCAGCCCGCTGCGTGCGGCGATGATGGCGGCGGCGGCCGGCGCCGATGGCATCACCGCGCATCTGCGTGAAGATCGCCGCCACATCTCCGATCACGACATCGAAAGCCTTCGCCTCGAGCTGCGCATCCCGCTCAACCTCGAGATGGCGGCGACGCCGGAGATGAAGGACATCGCGCTCAAGCATCTGCCGCATGCCTGCTGCATCGTGCCCGAGAACCGCCAGGAGCGCACCACCGAAGGCGGCATCGACGCCGCCGGGCAGTTCGAGCGCCTCAAGCCGATCGTGGAGGAGCTGGTCGACGCCGGCATCCGGGTCTCGATGTTCATCGAGCCGGACAAGCGCCAGATCGACGCGTCTCGCGCCCTTGGCGCGCCGGTGGTGGAATTGCACACCGGGGCCTACAGCAACGCCGCGGGCGCCGAGCAGGAGAGGCTGCTGGCGAAATGTGTCGATGCCGCGCGCCATGGCGCCTCCATCGGCTTGGAAATCCACGCCGGCCACGGGCTGACATACGAGAATGTGCAGCCCATCGCCGCCATCCCGGAAATCCACGAGCTCAACATTGGCCATTATTTGATCGGCGAGGCGATCTTCGTCGGCCTGGAAGCTTCCATCCAGCGCATGCGCCGCCTGATGGACGAGGCGCGGGCCTAAAATTGATTGTCATCCCGGCCAAGCGCTGCCGCACGGACTTTTGTGTTTTGGCACGGCGGATGATGGCAGCGCGCAGAGCCGGGACCCACTTCGACATCTGAGAGGTTTCCGAGTAGGTCCCGGCTCGCGCCCATTCTTTCTGTGATCAACTTCGATATTGGGCGCGTCCGGGATGACAATCTGGGATATTGTGCATAGGCAACGCCAAGCTGGGTGATGTATGCGCGAACATCGGTATTTCGTGTACATGTTGGCCAGCAAGCCGCAGGGAACGCTCTACACTGGCGTCACCAATGACCTCGGGAGGCGAGCAACAGAACATCGCGAAGGTCTGGGACCAGGGTTCACAAAGAAGCACTCGGTCCATATGCTCGTCTGGTTCGAGGAGTTCGGGGATATCAATGATGCCATCGCCCGTGAGAAACGTCTGAAGCGCTGGCGGCGAGATTGGAAGCGCAGCTTGATCGAGCGCGACAATCCCCACTGGATTGACTTATATCCAGGGCTGGTTGGAGTGGGGCCCAGCTCTGCGCGTCCCTGCGGGCCGCTCGGCCGGGGATGACAAATCAGTGCTGTGGAGTTTCCCGATGATTCTCGGTATCGGTTCTGATCTGATCGATATCCGCCGCGTGGAGGAAAGCATCGCCAAATACGGCGAGCGTTTCCTCAATCGCATTTTCACCGAACTGGAACGCACCAAGTCCGACCGCCGCGCGAATCGCGCCGCCAGCTATGCCAAGCGCTTTGCCGCCAAGGAAGCCTGCTCCAAGGCTCTGGGAACGGGTTTCAACCGGGGCGTTTATTGGCGGGATATGGGTGTCGTCAATCTGCCGGGCGGAAAGCCTACAATGCGTCTAACAAACGGGGCTTTGCGTCGCCTGGAAGCCATCACGCCGGACGGCATGACGGCACAGATCGACCTCACGATCACCGATGATTTTCCGCTGGCGCAAGCCTTTGTCATTATTTCGGCGGAGCCGCAGCATAGTTAACCGGCGCCCGCTTGACGCCAACCGATGCATTGGGTTCCCTGATCCGGCATGAACGATCCCAACACAATGGAGGGGCCCCCGGCCGCGGCGCCCGATGCGGCGGCGATGGTCGACGTCCCGTCCGAGCCGGCAGAGGTGAAGGCCGAAGCCACCAAGCCCGCCAAGCAGGATGAGTCGGATTCCTGGTGGGATCTCGTCAAGATTCTCCTCTACGCCCTGGTCATCGCCCTGGTGGAGCGCACCTTCTTCTTCCAACCCTTCAACATCCCGTCGGGCTCCATGGAAGGCACGCTGCTGGTCGGCGATTATGTGTTTGTCGAGAAATTCGCTTACGGCTACGACAAGTACGCGTTTCCGCTCGGGCGATTGCTTCCCGATTTTGGCCGCTGGCTGCCGCAAACCCCTCATCGCGGCGATGTGGCCGTATTTGCTTTGCCTTCGAACCCCTCGAGGGACTTCATCAAGCGGGTGATTGGCCTTCCGGGGGATCGCGTGCAGATGCTGAATGGCGTGCTTTATCTCAACGGCAAGCCGGTTCCCAAGGTGCGGGTGGCCGATTTCGTCGAAGATCAGAATGGCTACGAGCGCCACATCGCGCGCTACCGCGAGACCTTGCCGAGCGGCAAGTCCTATTACGTGCTGGATGAGGAAGTCGACAGCCCATGGGACAATACCCAGGTGTATACGGTGCCACCGGGCCACTATTTTATGATGGGTGACAATCGCGACGATTCGGACGACAGCCGCGGAATTGTCGGCTATCTTCCGGCCCAATATCTGATCGGCAAAGCCGAGTTCAAATTCTTCTCGATCGATGACCAAAAAACGCGTGCGTGGACCTTCTGGAAGTGGCCGTGGGCAATCCGCTACAACCGCATCTTCCGAGCAATCGACTGACCTGGAAGAGCGGCTTGGACACGTCTTCCGCGACAAGAAACTGCTGCGGCGGGCGCTCACCCATGCCAGCGCCAACGGACCGGGCTCCAACGAGCGCCTGGAATTCCTCGGCGATCGTGTGCTCGGGCTGATTGCGGCGGAGAAGCTGCACACGCTCTATCCCAGGGACGACGAGGGCCTCTTGGCGCTCAAATTCAACGTCCTGGTGCGTGGTGAGGCCTGTGCGGCGGCGGCGGAAGCGGCCGGCATCGCTGATCATCTCATTCTGGCGCGCTCGGAATCCGGCAGCGGCGGCCGCCGCAAGCTGGTGATCCTGGCCGGCGCCTGCGAGGCGGTGCTGGCGGCCCTCTATCTCGACGGTGGGGTGGAGGCGGCGCGCACCTTCATCGACCGCTACTGGACCGAGGCCTTCGCGGCGCTCAACGAGGAGATGCGCGATCCCAAGACGCGGCTGCAGGAATGGGCGCAATCGCGAGGTCCCAAGGCCGGGGCGCCGGTTTATACTGTGGTCGGCCGGGAAGGGCCCGATCATGCACCGGTGTTCTCGGTGGAAGTCAAGGTGATCGGCAAGCAACCGCAGACCGGCACCGGCACCTCCAAGCGCGAGGCCGAACAGGACGCTGCGCGCAAGATGCTGATCAGCGTGGGGAAGGACGCATGAGCAGCCGCTGTGCTTTTGTCGCCGTGATCGGGGCGCCCAATGCGGGCAAGTCCACCCTGGTCAACGCTTTGGTCGGCTCCAAGGTGGCCATTGTCAGCCCCAAAGTGCAGACCACCCGCATGAATGTACGCGGCGTCGCCATGCGCGGCGAAACCCAGATCGTCTTCGTCGACACGCCCGGCATTTTCAAGCCGCGCCGACGGCTCGACAGGGCGATGGTCGCCGCGGCCTGGAGCGGGGCCGGCGATGCCGATGCTGTGGTGCATCTGGTCGATGCCGCGGAGGTGACGGAGAAGCCGAACGGCCATGCTGCATCCGATACCGCCGCCATCATCGAGAGCCTGAAACAGGCAAACCGCAAGGCGGCGCTGGCGCTCAACAAGATCGACGCCATGAAGCGCGAGCAATTGCTGCCGCTGGCCGAAAAGCTGAGCGCCTCCGGCGTCTACGAGCAGGTCTTCATGATCTCGGCCTTGAAGGGCGAGGGGCTGGACGCGCTCGGCACCTGGTGCGAATCCAGGATGCCGGAAGGTCCGTTCCTCTATCCTCCCGATCAGGCCGCCGACATCCCGTCGCGCCTGCTGGCGTCGGAAATCACCCGCGAGAAGATCTATCTGCGCCTGCACGACGAGCTGCCTTACGCCACGGCGGTGGAGACCGAGAAGTGGGAGGAGAAGAAGGACGGCTCGGTCAAGATCGACCAGATCATCTATGTCCAGCGCGACGGTCAGAAGGCCATCGTCCTTGGCAAGAAAGGCCAGACGATCAAGGACATCGGAGCGGCTTCTCGCAGGGAGCTGGAGGACATTTTCGGCCGCCGGGTGCACCTGTTCCTGTTCGTCAAGGTGCGCGGCGACTGGGCCGACAAGCGCGAGCACTACCGCGACATGGGCCTGGAGTTCCCGGAGGAGTGAACGCACCGCGTCACCCCAGTTGTCATCCCGGCCAAGCGCTGCCCTGAGGCTGTCATCCCGGACGCGCCCGAGGTTATATCGTCGTCTGGCACATGGGCGCGATCCGGGAGCCACCGTGAAAGCTGTCAGGTGTCGAAGTAGGTCCCGGCTCTGCGCGCTGCCTGCGACTG
>JBJKRM010000444.1:0-7590 GCA_046704685.1 Rhizomicrobium sp. | reverse complement strand
TTGGAGCTGAACGCCCGCTTGCGCACCGGATCGAACGTCGCAGTGTCGGTCCCGGCCCCAATCGGTAGCTTGGCAATGATCTTACCGGTGTCGGCATTGACCACGGCCATCACCTTGTTCTTGCAGCTTACGAACAAACGATGGGTGGTGTGATCGATCGCCAGGCCGTGGGGATCGGAACAGCCATTCAGCGGCCAACGGGCATCCACTTTGTTGGTCGTCGTGTTTACACGAAACAGTTCGTTCTTCTCGGCGCCATCGACATAGAACTTCCCGTTGTCGCCGGGCACGCCGAACTCCAATCCGCTGCCGACATCGACGGTCGCCACGACCTTGTCGGTCTTGGGATCAATCACGGTCAGCTTGCCTGAATCGCCGTCGATCACGAAGATATGGCGGCTGACGGGATCGTAGTTGATGCCGTCGGCGTCAGGTTCGGCCTTGACCGTCCGAAGGTGCTTGAGGGTCTTGAGGTCGAAGACAATCGCCGTGCCCGCCCGTCCGTCGTCTGTGTATCCTTTGCCGTCGGCGAAGGCGATTCCATGGGTGCCGCCTGGCATCCCGACCACATTGCCGATCACCGCGCCGGTCGTGCCGTTGACCACGGTGACGCGATCGCCGTGCGCGACGTAGACGCGGCCTGAGGCCGAATCAAACTCCGCATAGTCCCAATGGTTGGGAGCACCGAGCGGAACCGATTTCACCAGCCGGTAGAGTGGACTTGCCGCTTGAGCCTGATGGGCAAGCAAGCCAAACGAGCCCGCGACCAGCGCGACTGCAGCCAGGACTTTTCTCAAGAATTGACCCTCCTAGGTACACTGCGCTTCTTATCCCAAGTTGGGCCCATGCGCGCGTGACAGAACATTGTTTTTTCCCAACCCCAAGACAGCCAAGGCCCCCCGTCCTAGTATTGTCCAGTAATTCCGCGGCATGGGATCGTGAAGCTGCTGCTTGTTGAAGACGACCAGGAAACGGCACAGTTCGTTGCAACAGGGCTGCGCAAGGCGGGGTATTGGGTAGAGATCGCCGCGGACGGCGGGACCGGGCTGACCCTGGCACGCACCCGGGCGCACGATCTGGCGTTGGTAGACCGCATGCTTCCCGAGCTCGACGGTCTTAGCCTGGTGAAAACGCTGCGCAACGAGGGGCTCGAAATCCCCATTCTGTTCCTCACTACCATGAGCGGCATCCGCGACCGGGTGGACGGGCTGGAAGCCGGCGCGGACGACTATCTCGTTAAACCGTTCGCGATGGCCGAACTGGTCGCTCGCGTGAGTGCGTTATCCCGTCGCACGAAACGCGTCGGGGCGGAGGTTCAAACCCAGCTGAAGGCCGGCGACATCGAGATCGACACCCTGACCCAGACCGTCACGCGGGCCGGACAGCGCATCGAGCTGCAGCCCCAGGAATACCGGATCCTCGAATACCTCGTTCGCAACGCCGGGAAAGTGGTGACCCGCGATATGCTTCTGCAAAATGTTTGGCAACTGCATTTCGATCCGCAGACCAATATCGTCGAATCGCACATGAGCCGGCTGCGCTCCAAACTGGACCGGGATTTTGAAACTGCGGCGATCAAGACGATCCGCGGCGAAGGATACCTGCTTCGTGCCGACTAGACTTCACCGCACCGAGAGCTTCCGTCTGACCGCGATCGTGGCGGCGGTCATCGTCGGCGCGATGGTCATCCTGATGGTGCCGATCTACTACATCATGCAGGACGCGTTCCGCACCGAACTGTCCAACTGCGTCGACCAGGATATCTCTGCGATTGAGGACGGCTACAGAAGCGAAGGGGTGGGCGAGGCAAAGGAAGTCGTCGCGCAGCTTTTGTCGAACGAGCGGTCGCGGGGTTTCTATATTCTGCAACGCCTGCCGCGTGAGAAACTGGCCGGCAATCTGCCGGCGATGGCGCCACGGCTGGGAGCATTCGCCATCGAGCATCCCCGCTCGCTTTTCAGAAGACGGCACGAAGGAAGCGACCACCAGATCGTCGGCCAGGGGCTCTTTATCGGCCCTGCCCTTTATCTCTTTGCCGGGCGTGATTCCTATGTCGCCATAGAGGCGCAGGAAGACGTTCTGAAGACATTCGGTTGGGTCCTGGCGGCAACGCTGATCATCGCCCTGAGCGGCGGCCTTCTGGTGAGCAGGGGCGTTCTCGGGCGAATGGATGCCATAACCCGCACCTGTCAGGCGATCATGGCGGGGCGGCTGTCGGACCGCGTGCCGGAACGCGGCACCCAAGGCGAATTCGACATGCTGGCGCGGACGATCAACGAGATGCTGGACCGCATCGGTGCGTTGATGGAGAACGTGCAGCAAATCTCGAGCGATATCGCACACGACTTGCGGACGCCTTTGAGCCGCCTGCGCAACAGGCTGGAGTTGGCCCTCGCAGAGGCCGGCACTGTCGAGGAGTATCGCCAATCCGTTACGCGGGCGATCGGCGAGTGCGAAACCATCCTGTCGACATTCTCGGCGCTGCTGAGGATAGGACAGATCGAAGCCGCGGCAGGAACCAGACCGACGGCGCCGGTTGACCTTTCGGCTTTGGCGCGTGAACTGGTCGACATCTATCAGCCGGCCGCCGAGGACGGCGGCTTCGCGCTCAAGGGGGATATTGCGTCGGGACTCTGGGTACAGGGCGATCAGGCACTGCTCTCCCAGGTGTTCGCCAATCTGATCGAGAACGCCATGGCCCATACGCCGCGCGGCTCCACCATCAACGTTCAGTTGTCAGAAGAGGAAGGGACGGTTGCCGCGGAGGTTTCCGACAACGGCCCGGGAATTCCCCCGGGTGAACGGCAACGCGTGCTACGCCGGTTTTATCGCTGCGAGCAGAGCCGATCGTCACCCGGTAGCGGCTTGGGACTGTCGCTAGTGGCCGCGATCGCAAAATATCATGACGGCATACTCACCATCGGAGATAATCACCCCGGCGTACGGGTGACACTCCGCTTTCCCGGTAGGACCGTGGGATCGCACGATTGAAGATCAGCAGCGACATCAGACCACCGTCACCATAGCTTCACAGAGTTGCGGTTGATTGGTGCCCTCCTGCAACTGCGCCCATGACCATTCTCCTTGTCGAAGACGATCTGAAAGCAGCCCTCTTTGTCACCGAGGCACTGCAAAAGAACGGCCACACCGTACGCTGGGCCACGACTGGGCCGGACGGCCTGATTCAGGCGCGCGCCGATGGAAACCGGCTGATCATCATCGACCGGATGCTTCCCAAGCTCGACGGCCTCACCCTGGTCAAACAGTTGCGAGCCGAGGGCTATCGTGGCCCCATCCTGATTCTGACGGCCATGGGGGACACCGACGACCGGGTTGAAGGTCTTGAGGCGGGAGCGGACGACTATCTAGGCAAGCCTTTTGCGACCAACGAATTGCTGGCGCGTGTCAACGCCCTCTTGCGCCGGACCGACGTCCTTGGGCCCGCAGCCAAGGAAACAACGCTGCGGGTGGGTGATTTGGAACTCGATCTCGTCAACCACAAGACCTTTCGTATGGGACGTCAGATCGAGCTGCAGCATCAGGAGTTCCGCCTTTTGCGATATCTGATGGAGAACGCCGGCCGTGTGGTGACGCGGACAATGCTTCTGGAAAACGTCTGGGATGTCAGTTTCGATCCGCGCTCCAACATTGTTGAATCGCATGTCAGCCGGCTTCGCGCCAAGATCGACCGCGGCTTTCCAGTTGAATTGATCCAAACCGTTCGGGGAGCAGGCTATACAATCCGCGCCTAAGAGAGTTCTGCGAAGCGAGAGCTTCCGTCACGCTGCCGTCTATGTGCTGGTGTTTGTCGGTTCGATGGCGATCATGATCGCTATCGTCTTTTCCATTGTGAATCAGGGCTTCAAGACCGACCTGCTGCGCGCCTCCGACGATGATCTGCGGGCGATTGAAGAGGCTTACACCACCGCCAACCCGCATAGTCGCGCCGTCCATGAAGCGAGGGAGATGATCGAGGATCGCACTGTGGCGTCCGATGCGGAGGAAGCCTTCCTGCTGCAGGTCGGCAACCGCAAGGTCGCCGGCAATCTGCCAACGATGCGACCGCAAAGCGGAGTTCTCTACCTCCCCTATACGCATCACGCGGCAGCCGGCGAGCCCGGACATCAAATAATGGGCCGTGGCGCCATTCTCGCCCCCGGGGTCTATGCCTTCGTCGGACGCGATCTATATGAGGTGCGCCAGAGCGAGCACCGTATCCTAATCACCTTCGCCGGCATCCTGGCAGTCAGCATCGTGCTCGCCGGGTTGAGCGGCCTATGGCTCAGCGGACGCTATCTGCGCCGCGTCGACGCGATTTCGAGCACCTGCCGCGCCATCATGGCGGGCCGACTTGGGGATCGCATCGTCACCCGGGCCGCCGACGGCGAACTTGAGCGGCTCGCAGCGACCATCAACAGCATGCTCGACCGCATACAGGTCTTGATGGAAAGTCTGCGCCAGGTGAGTAACGACATCGCCCACGACCTGCGCACGCCGCTGGCACATCTGCGGTACAGCCTGGAAAAGGCACTGGACGAAGCGGGATCGGAGAAGGAGTTCGAGGCCGCTGCCCGACAAGCCATCGCGGAAGCCGACCAACTGCTCGAGATGTTTGCCGCACTGCTGCGGATCGCCCGGATCGAGAGCGGAAGCCGGCGTGAAGCCTTTCAGCAGTTGGACCTGGGCGAGCTGATCGTGCAGGCCTTCGCCATGTACAAGCCGGTGTTCGAGGATGCCGACCGCCCGGCGTCAACCGACACTACACCGGAGATCACAGTCTGGGGCGATCGCCAACTTCTGCTACAGTTGATTGCCAATCTGCTTGACAACGCCGTCAACCACACACCATCCGGCACCTGCGTGACGGGCTGGGCTGGAATGCTCGAGGGCCGTCCGTCACTCGTGATCGCCGATACCGGGCATGGTGTGCCCGAGGCGGAGCGCAACCGGATCTTGCGGCGTTTTTTCCGATTGGAACAAAGCCGAACCTCGCCAGGTCATGGTCTGGGTTTGTCGATGGTGGCAGCGATCGTCGATCTGCACGACGCGCGAATCTTACTCTCCAACAACAATCCAGGGTTACGGATCACCATTCAATTCCCGCCATCCGCGGTGGATGCCGGCCAACGTGCCGTAGCGGCGAACACACCCGTCGAAGCTTGATTTTTGCCAATCATTCTTTGCCGACCCGTCTTCAAGGCGAATCCAAACTGAGAAAAGTCGTGGGCTAAGCGGATGGCCGGGCAGCGTTGCCCAGGGATGTCTACAGAGGGGTCTGCGACATGAAAGCGAATATTCGTGCCCGTTTGCTTGGCACGGCAGCGGCAGCTGCGCTTCTACTTACAACCAGTCAAACGGCACGAGCCCAGAACGCCAATTCCGGCAGCAACGTCGAGATGGTCGTGGTCACGGGGGCTCGCGACCAAGCCATGGATGTCAAGAAGGACGCCACAGTCGTGCTCGACATCGCACCACTCGATCAGATCCGCTCTTTGCCCGACGCGAATGCGGCCGAAGCGCTGCAGCGCCTGCCGGGTGTCCAAATGGAATCCGATTCCGGCGCCGGCCGCTACATCAACATCCGCGGCATGGACGCGGACCTCAACGGCACGACCTATGACGGCGTGCGTTTGATGGCCAACAACCCAGCCTCTCCCCAGGGTGGCGCCCGCGCCGTGGCGCTAGATGCCTTTCCAGGTGGCATCCTTGGCGGCCTGGAAGTCATCAAAACGCTAACGCCGGACATCGATGCCGAGGGTCTGGGCGGCGTGGTGAACATCCAGCCGCGCCACATCCCGGCTGGCCAGGAGCATGTTTTCGATGCGTCGATCGGCGGCGGCATCGAAAGCCTGCGCGGTACGCCGGTCTATAAGGGTGACATCACCGCCGGCGAGCGCTTCTTCAACGACAAGCTCTCTGTCATCTTCAGCTATAGCTTCGAGCAGGACCATCGCGGCATCAACGACATCGAAGAGGACTACATCAACGATCCGACGGTCGTGCCCACGGGCACCAGCGCACTGCTCACCAAGAAGGCCTATGATGACGTGCAGTATCGCTGGTATCAGTATCATCGCTTCCGCCAAGGCTATGGCGGCGGCATCACCTTCGCTCCCGATGCCACGACCAGGCTCTATGTGCGCGCCCTCCATGCCGGTTACCTCGAACGCGCCAACAAGCATGAGTTCGTTCTGGCTAACCTCGCCGACAGCATCCAGAGCGTCAACGCCACCACGGGCGACTTCACGTCTCAGGGTGTCGACGCTCATTACGCCAACATCAACACCGAGGAGAATCTCGGCGAGAATCTGGTCGAGGTCGGCGGCAGCACGCTGATCGCGGATCTGGTGAATGCGGATGCGCGCGTTTCCTGGGTCGAGGGCTACGATCATTGGCCCTATTCCACCAACACCAAATTCTACGATCCCAGCACGACGCTTTCGGTTGTGTACAACAACCTCAACCAGGACCATCCGACCTATCAGGCCCTCGGCGGCGTCAATCTCGCCGATCCAGCCAATTATACGCAGGCCAGTGGCGACAACGGCCCGTCCGACAACACCGACACCGAATATGCCGGCGTGACGAACTTCTCGTTTCCGCTCAGCATCGCCAACGACGAAGGGGTGGTAAAATTCGGCGCCAGCGTGCGGGAACGCACGCGCAACGCGCAAGCATATGACGACAGCCTGAATGTAACCGATCAGAACCTAGCCGACTATGTCTCGGGGTCGGACATCACCTATTACCACGGCTGGTACAACATCGGACCGCAGCCGAAATACGCCAAGCTGCTGTCCAATATCCCTTCCGGGGCGCCGACACCGGATCCTTCGACCTACGAGCACGACAACGAGAACGTCTACGCCGGTTATGTGCAGTACAGCGCGACCTTCGGTGCCTTCAACGTGGTTGGTGGTGTGCGCATCGAGAACACTGACGGCACTTACCGCGCCAATCAGTTCATCACCGACGGTTCGGGCAACACCACAATGTCGCTCAACACGCAGAACCACAACTACACAAACTTCTTCCCCGATGTCAGTGTCCGGTACCAGGCCAGCGATAATTTGCAGCTCCGCGCAGCCTATTCGACCGCCATCGCCCGTCCCGGCTTCAACCAGATCACGGCGGCGCGCTCGATCGACCTTTTCAATGCCACACCGAGGGTCAGCCAGGGCAATCCGGATCTGCAGCCGACCATCGGTCACAATGTGGATTTGACAGCGTCCTACTACCTGCCGCATCATGGTATTGCGTCCATCGCCCTGTTCTACAAGTCGTTCGACAACTACATCATCGCCAACCAGGTAACGACGAAGAACTATCCGGGCTATGTCGGCACCAACGTCGATCTCACGACCTTCTCCAATATCGGAGCGGCCCACGTCGCGGGATTGGAACTGGATTACGTCCAACAGTTCGATTTCCTGCCCGGCATGCTTTCCGGCCTCGGCTTCGACGGCAACCTCACCTACAACCAATCACACGGCGAAATCCGTCCGGGTGAAAACGGCACACTGCCGCAAACCTCGCCGTTCGCCTACAACGCCGCGGTCTTCTACGAAAAGGGCCCGCTTTACCTGAAAC
>JBJKRM010000443.1:0-9634 GCA_046704685.1 Rhizomicrobium sp. | reverse complement strand
TCCGCGCGCACCGCCGGCCGCTGCTGCGCCGCAAGCGGCGCCGGCCACGACCGCACCGAAGGCCGCAAAATGAGTGGACGAAGGAATAACTGCGCCCCGTCTGGCTGAACAGGATCAAGATGCAACGGATCGTGCGCAGTCTGTTCTTCATCGCCCTGGCGGCTCTGCTGTGCCAGTCCGCCTTCGCGGCTGATGCGGTCAAAGGCTCGTCCGAGGCGGGTTACGGGCGGCTGCTGTTCACGCTGGTGCCGGCGGACAAGGTCATCGCGAAAACCGACGGCAGCATTCTGATCCTGCGCTTCGGACGAAAGGTGTCGTTCACGCCGGAAGCCGTGGTGCTGGCGCTGCCCAACTATATCAGCGAGGGCCACGCGGATGCCGACGGAAAGACCTTCCGCTTCGCCCTGAACCAGCCGGTCGACATCCACACCAGCGCCGCCGCGGACAATTTCGCGGTCGATCTGGTGATGCCGGGCTATGGGATCCACCCGCCCAACCTTCTCAAGCCGCCGCCGCCGCATAAGGGCCCGGTCAACATCGCCAAATTGCCGGTGGTGAAGATCCGCACCGGCGCCTATCACAATTTCACCCGCGTGGTCTTCGACTGGCCGCGCAAGGTGGACTACACGGTCTATCCCGGCGCCGGCAAACTCACGGTGCGCTTCGAAGCCCAAGCCAATCTCGACTTCTCCGCGCTCAACCGGCAGGCGCCGCCCTGGGTGAAGACTGCCGACTGGCACATCGCGGGCAAGGCGACAGTGGTCAATCTGGCGATTGATTCCGCCTCCGGCTACCACGACTTTCGCGACGGGACCCACATCGTCCTGGATGTCCTGAAGCCCAAGACCGATGCGGACGCCTACAATCCGCCCGGCGATACCAAACCGTCGATCACCGCGCTGATCCCGGCGGCTGCGACAAGGAAGCCGGCCAAGCTGGCTGCGAGCCCACCACCCGCCAAGACGGCCAAGACGGCTATGCCGGTTCCGGCGCCATCACCGGCCGCAACCCCGCCGGCCGCGACGCCCGCGGCGACACCGGCTGCCGCGCAGCAGACGGCCGACAATCCCGACACCTCACAGACCCAGCCCGCAGACGGCAAGCTGACGCGCGAAGGCGCGGTGCTGATCTTCCCCGGCGCCGGGCGGAAGCCGGTCGCCGTGTTCACCCGCGGCCTCAACGCCTGGATCCTGATCGAGGACTCCCAGCCGCTCAACGTCGCCAAGCTGAAGGCCCAACTCGGCACTTTCCCGACTGCGGTGGAGGCCTCATCGGGCGCCGGACTGACCCAGCTGCATCTCACGCTGCGCCAGCCGGAATCCATCGCCGCTTTCGGCGAAGGCTCGACGCTGAAAGTGGTGATTGCGCATCAGGTCACGCCCAATGCCATCGCGCTGGGCTTCGCGCGCAACCAGGAGAACCCGACACATTCGACCATCTCGACCCTGCTGCCGGGTGTGAAGACAATCGAACACATCATCGATCCCCTGGCCGGCGACGAGCTGATCGTCATTCCCGGCCTGGCCGGCCGCGATGTCACCTTCCAGCGCGACTATATCGATTTCTCCATCCTGCCCACGGCCGCCGGCATGGTGCTGCTTCCCTATGTCGACGACCTGTCGGTCGCCATCGACTCCACGCGGGTGACCATCACCCGGCCGGGCGGGCTGTCGCTGACCCCGCCGCAGATGCCGTCCGGCACGCTGGACGCGGTCGGAGGACCAAGCGCCAGCCCGTCATTCCTGGACTTCGCCCAGTGGCAGAAGCTGACCGGCGGCAGCTTCCTCGCCACCGAGCGGCGGTTGCGGGCCGCCATCGCACGGCTCAAATCCGACAAGGCCAACAAGGCCCGGCTGACGCTGGCGCGCTTCTACCTGGCCAATCATTTCGATGCCGAAGCGCTCGGCATCATCGGCGTCATGCAGTCGGCCGATCCGGGGCTGCGGGGCGACCTGCAGCTGCAAACCATGAAGGCGGCGGCTTCGCTCGAGATGGGGCGCTACCGCGACGCCGTCAATGCCTTGTCCGGGCCGCAATTCGACAACGACCGTCATGCCGCCTTGTGGCGCGGACTGGCCGAAACCGCGTTGGAGAACTGGAAGGCGGCGAGCACCAATCTGGCACGCGCCGCGCCCGTACTCTCGGTCTATGAGCGCTCGATACGGATCAAGGTGCGGCTCGCCACCGCCGAAGCCGCCCTGGCGCTGGGCCATCTGGAAGTGGCCGACGCCGCGCTCCATCTGCTTCCCAAGCACATCACCGGCAAGCTCGCCTTCCAGGCCGCGCTCGACCACGCCAGGCTGTATGCCGGAGAACGGCGGCGGGCGCGCGCCAACCGCCTGTTCGCGGCGGTGCAGCGCAGCCGGTATAGCGATCTCGCCGCCAAGGCACTTTACTACCGTGTCGATGGCGACCTGGCGAACGGCTGGCTCAAGCCCGACAAGGCGATCAACGCCCTGGAGCGGCTGCGCTTCCGTTGGCGCGGCGATCTGTTGGAACTGAACACCCTGCGCAAGCTGGCGCAGCTCTATTTCCAGCAGAAGCGCTGGCGCGACGGGCTTGTCACCCTGCGCATCGCCACCCGCAACTTCCCGAACGAAGACTGGACCATGCAGGCCCAGGACGACATGCGCACCGCCTTCGTCAATCTGTTCCTCAAAGGCAAGGCCAATTCCATGCCGCCGGTGCAGGCGCTGGCGCTGTTCTACGATTTCATCGATCTCACCCCGATCGGCCCCGACGGCGACACCATGATCCGCCACATGGCCGACCGCCTGGTGAAGGTGGACCTGTTGAAACAGGCCGAGAAGCTGCTCACCTGGCAGATCACCAAACGCCTCGACGGCGTGGCGCGGGCCCAGGTGGCCACCAAACTCGCCATGATCCAGCTGATGGATCACAAGCCGGAGGCCGTTCTCCAGACGTTGCGGACGACGCAGATCTCCACCCTGCCGGACGTCGTGGCCCATCAGCGGCTGTTGCTGGAAGCGCGCGCCCTGGCGGATCAGAAGCACTTCAACCAGGCGCTCGATCTCATCGCCGTCGACCAGCAGCTTGATACCCAGAAGCTGCGCGCCGAGATCACCTGGGAGAGCGGCAACTGGGCCGTCGCCGGCAAGGAATGCGAGGCCCTGCTCGGCGACCGCTGGAAGGACGGACCGGCCCTGACCGATGAAGAACGTCAGACCGTGATGCGCGCCGCGGTGGCCTATTCCATGGCCAATGACGAAGCCAGCCTGGATCGCCTGCGCGAACACTTTGCCGCCCGCATGAAGGGCTCCCCGGACGCCGCCGCCTTTGCGGTGGTGACCCAGCGTATCGACCTGCAGGGCGTGGCCTTCCGCGATGCCGCCGCCAAGGTGGCCTCGATCGACACCCTGCAGAGCTTCATGAAGGAATTGCAGAACCCCGCCGCCTTCGATTGAGACGGCAAATCTTGGCCTGAGAACGGGAAATCGCCCGGCACGGAGATCGCGCCGGACGGGCGTTGCTGGAGCAAACAACAACGTCGATTTGAGCAATCCGGGTTCCCTTACAAGCGTCACCGCTCCGTCGGGCGCCAACTATCTTGCTCCCGCCGCTCCGTGCGCCGCTGGTGTGGTGGCCGGCACGCCCGGCGCAGCGCGATAATCTGCTTGAGATACAACAGGTTGGTTGTCTTAAAGACTTCTTAAGAGCGGCTTGAGGACGCCATCGCGTTTGCCGTGCCCATCTATGATCGGGCAAAGACGGGACATGGCATGATTGTCTGTGCGGAAGTTGTGACGCCGCCGAAGCGCGAAGCCGAGATGACCGAACTCACCGGCTTCCTGCTTGATGCCTGCCCGGTGGGCATCATCGTGCTGGACCCCAAGGGAACCATGATCCGCCACAACGCGGCGGCCGAGCAGATGGCCGAAACCGATGACGGCATCCGGCTCACCGACCGCGGCCCGCGCCTGACCCGCCCAAGCGACGACCGCACCCTGCAGCGGATCATCACGACCGCCCTGAAAAATCGCTCGGGCGGCGCCATGGCCGCGACGCGCCCTTCCGGCAAACGGCCCTACGCCGTGCAGGTGACGCCGCTCTCATCGCTCATGCGGGCGGCGCTTTGGATCGAGATCCATGATCCGGACGCCAAGCCGCCGCTGCCGGCCGCCGCCCTGCAGGACGTCTATAGCCTGTCACAATCGGAGGCGGCGCTCGCCCAATGTCTTGCCGCCGGCGACGACCTCAAGGCGGCCGCCGACAAACTCGGCATCCGCTACAGCACGGCCCGCACGCAACTGACCGGCATCTTCCGCAAGACGCAGACCAGACGGCAGGGCGAGCTGATCCGTCTGCTGCTCGGCCTGCAATCGCCCGCCGCCTCCTGGGCCAGCCGCTGCGACGAAGAGTAGAGCAACGAGCGCTCAAGCGGAGTCGCCACCCTTTGAGGCCCCGCGTGCATTAACGTTTCGCTTGCCATGTCGCTTAACCGCACGGTGATCGCCACGCCCATAGGCTGGCGCTGCAGTCTTGCGATGAAGCGCCATGCCGGAGCCGGAACGGGTCGTTGTCAGACCGCGCCCCTTGAGCTCGATCCTGTTCATCCTCGCCAGCTCGCCGCTGTGGGGTCTCGGCTTCGTCGCGCTGCTCAAAGGATTCTGGCTGCTCGGGGGAGGATTGATCGCGGCCTGCGCGCTGGTCTGGCTGGTCATGATCGGCGGCGTCTCCATCGTGGCCGACGGCGAAACGGTGGAACTCCATCGCCTGTTCTGGACCGAATGGCAGCTGCGGCCGCAGCGGCTGTTGGTGCACCGGCGCTTCGGCGGCGAGCTGCTGCCCGCTTACCTCTTGGTCGACGAGCGCGGCACGTTCGGCACCATCGTCAAGGTGCCCTTTGATCCCATGGCGCTGCGCGGTCTCATCAGTCTGCTGCTGTCTCGCGGCGCGATCCTGCGCTGAAGGTTCCCCGCACGGCGCAGCATGGAACCGCACCGTTCATCTCTGCAACGAGCCATATCCAACTTTCGGACCAGCGGCACGCAACAGTTGATGCGCAACTTTCTGATTTTGAGAATCATGCGTCATGAATGCCGCCGCTGTTTCAATGCGCGCGAATCGTCCCATGGATCGAAATTATCCTGATAAATCAGTGTTCCATATGATGAACATCAAGACGCTGCATTGACGCGCAGCAGCCAACTCCTATACCAAGATCATGGGTTGAACGGTGATCAGACGGAGTAGTCGCAGCCGGCAGTAAAAGACGGAGGTGTTCGCGATGCTGGAAAAGCTGAAGCGGGCCTGGGCGTCACAACGGAACCGGACATATGCCAGCTACGGGGCTGCAGGCCTCGTCATCGCAACCCTGATCATTCTCGCCGTTTCACCTTTCACCACCTCGTTCCTGCGCCAATGGTCGCGTGTCGATGTCGAAGCCCGCTCCCGGCTGGTCTTCAACGTGACGCGCGAGAATCTGGAGAATCTCCTGGCGCAGCACCAGCTGGGCGCCGTCACCACCCTGTTCGAGCGCATCGCCGACGACGAAAAGGTGCTGGCGGTGGGCTTGTGCGATTCCCATGGCGTGTTGCGCTTCCCCACCAAGGCGATGCCGGCGGACTTTTCCTGCGAGAAAACGGCGCGTTCCGATACCGAGACCTTCTCCTCGTTCCACGCCGACGGCCACGATCTTCTGATCGCCACCTTCCCGATTTCTTCCGCCCACAGCCATTTCGTCATCCTCAACGACCTCAGCTTTGCCAAGCAGCGCGGCGCCGAGGTCCAGCACTATTTCCTGGCGGCGCTGTTCCTCATCCTGCTGGCGGCGCTGTTCGCCGCCGCCGTGGTGTCGGTAGCCTTCATCCGGCGCTGGATCGCCCAGGTGCGCCACACGCTGGTCAAGGCCAAAGCGGGCCGCAAGCCGGTTCCCCAACACGGCCCGTTCGAAAACGAAGTGCGCCAGCTGTTGCGTCAGATGGATCAGAAGAGCCGCCAGTTCGAGGAAGAGCGCACCGCCTGGCATGCTGCCGCCCTGCGCCGGCTGATGGAGACCGATCTCGAAGGCACTGAGGTGATCGTGGTCTCCAATCGCGAACCCTACATCCACAACCACGGCGACGACGGCATCGAGATCCAGCTGCCGGCCAGCGGGTTGGTGTCGGCGCTGGAGCCGGTGATGCGGGCCTGCGGCGGAACCTGGATCGCCCATGGCAGCGGCAATGCCGATCACGAGGCGGTCGACGCCAACGACCACATTGCCGTGCCGCCGGACGCGCCGAGCTACACCTTGCGCCGCATCTGGCTGACCGACGAAGAGCAGGACGAATACTATTACGGCCTCGCCAATGAAGGGCTGTGGTCGCTCTGCCATCATGCCTTCGTCAGGCCCATCTTCCGCAGCCAGGACTGGCAGACCTACAAGCACATCAACGAGCGCTTCGCAGCGGCCGTGGTCAAGGAAGCGAAAACCCCTTCGCCCATCGTGCTGGTGCAGGACTATCATTTCGCGCTGCTGCCGCGGCTGATCCGCAACCGCCTGCCGGGCGCCACGGTCATCACCTTCTGGCACATCCCCTGGCCCAATGCCGAGACCTTCAGCATCTGTCCGTGGAAGGAGGAAATCGTCGAAGGCCTGTTGGGCAGCACGATCCTGGGGTTCCACACCCAGTTTCATTGCAACAATTTCCTGGAGACGGTCGACCGTTTCGTCGAAAGCCGGATCGATCGCGAACATGCCTCGGTGACTTTGGGCGGGCATGAGACCTTCGTGCGGCCTTATCCGATCTCCATCGAATGGCCGCCGGCCGCCATGGCCAAGCAGAAACCGGTGCCGGAATGCCGTGCCGCGGTGATGAGCCGCCTCGACCTTCCCCCCGACTGCAAGCTGGCCGTCGGCATCGAACGCTTCGACTACACCAAGGGCATCGTCGACCGCATCCGCGCGGTGGACGCCTTCCTCACCAGCCATCCGGAATGGAAAGGCCGCTTCGTGTTCTATCAGGCGGCAGCGCCGACCCGCTCGAAACTCACCAGCTATCGCGCCGTGCAGATCGAGGCGCAGGATGCGGCCTGGGAGGTCAACGCCAAGCACGGCGAGGGCCGCTATACGCCGGTGGTGCTATCGGTGCGCCACCACGAGCCGCGCGAGGTCTTCGAGCTGTTCCGCGCCGCCGATCTCTGCGTGGTCTCCAGCCTGCATGACGGCATGAACCTGGTGGCCAAGGAATTCGTCGCCGCGCGCGACGACGAACAGGGTGTCCTGCTGCTCTCCAGCTTCGCCGGCGCTTCGCGCGAGCTGTCGGAGGCTCTGATCGTCAATCCCTATGACGCCAACGACATGGCGGCGGCGATGCAGAAGGCGCTGACCATGCCGATGGCCGAACAGACCGAGCGCATGCATCTGATGCGCGACCTGGTGCGTTCGCGCAACGTCTACCGCTGGGCCGGCCAAATGCTGCTGGATGCCAGCCGGTTGCGCAAGAAGCAGCGCATCATCGAGCTGACGATGCAGAGCGAATGGCGCGCAAAGCGCCTGCTGTCGATACGCTGATCGCGCCAACAATCGCGCGGCGCAAGCGGTTGCCGGAGCGGTGCGGAATCGGCTAGTGGTGCAGGCCATTCCGGGAGACGTCACATGGCAACTCTGCAAGGCAAATGGGCTCTGGTCACCGGCGCTAGCCGCGGCGTCGGCCTGCATGTCAGCGAAGGGCTGGCGCAGCTGGGCTGCAATCTGGTTCTGCACAGCCGCGATGTGGCGCACACCAAGGCACTGGCGGCGAAGCTGGCGGCCACCGGCGTGAAGGTGGCGACGGTGGCGGGCGAATTGGCCGATCAAAGCGCGGTCGACCGCCTGCTGGATGCGGCGCTGAAAGAGGCCGGCACGATCGACATCGTTTACAACAACGCGGCGATCATGACGGCTTGGCGCGACAATCCCTGGGAGGTCCCGGCCGAGGACTTCCGCCAGAGCTTCGAGGTCAATGTCATTGCCCTGGCGCGCATCTGCTACCGCCTGGTGCCGCCGATGCTGGAGCGCGGCTGGGGACGGGTGATCAATGTCACCTCCGGCATCCAGGACCAGCCGCAGTTGACGCCCTATGCGGTGTCGAAGGCGGCGGTCGACAAGTTCGTGCGCGATTTCGCACCAAGCCTTGCCGGCACGGGCGTGCAGATGAACCTGCTGGATCCCGGCTGGCTGCGCACCGACCTGGGCGGGCCCAAGGCGCCCAACGATCCCGCCACCGTGCTGCCCGGCGCCTTGGTGCCGGCGCTGCTCGACGACGGGGCGAGCGGACGGTTTTTCTGCGCCCAGGATTATGCGGGACTGAGTCTCGAGGCGGCGCTGAAGAAGGTTTCTGGAACTTGAATCGCCGCAATGCAATCGCAAGCGGAACGGAGCCGTCCTACGCCTTTGCCAGATCCTTGAACGCCGCGATCACCTTGTTATAGGTGTCGCGCTTGAAGGCGACGATCATCTGCGGCAGGTCTTCCATCGCCACCCAGCGCCAAGTGGCGAATTCGGGCTCATGGGTGGCCAGATCGACGTCCTTGTTCTCGCCGGTGAAGCGCAGGGCAAACCACTTCTGCTTCTGGCCGCGATACTTGCCGTGCAGCGCCACGCCGATCAGGTGCGGCGGCAGATCGTAAGACAGCCAATCGGGATGGGCGCGGATGATCTCGGCCTTGTCGGTGCCGACCTCTTCCTTCAATTCGCGCATCACCGCCTGTTCGGGCGTCTCGCCCTCGTCGATGCCGCCTTGCGGCATCTGCCAGCCTTCCACCGTCTGGTCGATGCGGCGGCCGACGAAAACGCCGCCGTCGCGATTGATCAGCATGACGCCGACCGCGGGGCGATACGGCAGGTCTTCGGCTTTGGGTCTCTTCGACATGGTTCATCCACCGGAGCCGGCCGATCTGGCGCGCGGGCGACATTGGTCGGGCAGACCGGCCTCTATTTCTTTGCCGTGGTCACTATCGCCGATATGGGCACCAGAACAAAGCCCCGGCTGGAAAGGTTGTGCGCCCACAGGGCGACGCGCTCCACCGTCACCGGATAGAGGAATCCCGAGCCGGCGGCGCTGCCTTTGGCGCGCGCATCCTTCTCCAGATCGGTGAGACGGTGGTCGATCTCCATCGCCGCCTGAATGGAGTCGATGGTGATCACGGACTGGGCGAAGGGAATGCCGACGCGCTTGGCGACGTCAGGCACCACGGAGCGTGTTGCCGAGCCGTCGTCATAGAACAGAAGCCCGCGCCGCTGCAGGTAGGTCAGCGCCGGCTCAAGCGCACCGGCATCGCTGAGGAAACGGCCGCCCAGAAGATTGGTGACCCCAACATAGCCGGTGAAGCGTGTCAGCGCCCAGGCCAGCCGCTTGCTGTTGGCCTCTTCGCCGGCGCCGGAGCGCAGAGTGTACTGGCCGGGATCGCTGTCGGGGAAATCGTACGGTTCCATCGGGACTTCGAGAAGCACCTCATGGCCCTTCTGGCGCGCCAGCGTGACCCAGCGCTGCACGTCGCCGGCATAAGGAGCGAAGGCCAGCGTGACACCGGCGGGCAAGGCCTCGATCGCCGCTTGGGTGGCGCGTGCGCTGATGCCAAGACCGGAGATGACGATGGCAATGCGCGGGCTCTTGCCGGCAGGCACCGGCGTCGCATAGGCCTGCATCGG
>JBJKRM010000442.1:0-4453 GCA_046704685.1 Rhizomicrobium sp. | reverse complement strand
ACGAGAAACTGGCGGCCATGAAGACCATGGCGGCAAGCAGCACCGGCAGGGTGAGCAGGGCATACAGATGAAGCCGGTAGCGGGTCGCCGAGAAGCCGGCGCTCTCGGCGGCGCGGATGAAATGCGGCAGCTCCCAGAACGACAGCGTATCGGGCGGGGCGAAGCTTTCCTGGATCTGCTGCGGCGTCAGCGTCGTCTTGGTCTGATAGGTGTTGAAATGGTGCGGGATGCCGTCCTTGCCGCTCACCCAGGCGTTCTTCAATATCCAGGCGCCTTTCACCAGCGTCGCCGTGCTGGCATCGATGCGCCCGAGCACGCGATCCTGCGCCCCATAGAGGAAGACGATGACATCGTCGAGATGAACGCCCTGGTCCGCCACCGTCAGGGCGTGGATCACCGATTGGGCGTCGCGGTCACCCTGGCGCAGCCACAAGCCGTTGGCCGAGATCGAGAGCTGCGAAGCCTGTCCCTTGATGTATTTGGCCTCCAGCTGGGAGAACTGGTTCAGCATCTTGGAGGAAATCGGCGTGATGGCCAGCACCACGAAGACTCCGAGCGCCACGGCCACGGCGAGCGGTGGCAGAAGGAAATCCCAGGCCGAGACGCCGGCGGCGCGTGTGGCGACCAGTTCCTGGCTGCGTGACAGCTTGATGAAGCAATAGACGCCACCCAGCAGCACCGCGAACGGCAGCAGCTTGACCCCGAGCACCGGCAGTTGCAGCAGCGCCATGCCGACGATCACCGCCGACGAGACGTCGTGTCCGGCCGTGCGGTCGATCAGGTTGACGACGTCGATCGAGAAGGCGAGCAGCAGGAACCCCACATAGATCATGGCGATGCCGATGATGAACTGGCGCGCCAGATAGCGATAAAGGGTCCACGACCAGCTCATGCGGACACCTCCGCCAGCGCCGGCGTCGGGTTCGGCTTGGGATGGCGTCCGGCCATGATCCCGATGGCCACCGCAGAGCCCAGCACGGGCAGGGCATAGAACAGAACGACGAGCGACGGGTCGTCCGCCACCAGCCCGTGCATGCCGTAATCGGCGATCCACAGGCTGGTCGCCGCCACGCAGGCAAGCGTCATCTTCAGCATGTGGGCGCCGCGCCCGCGCCGCCCGCGGGTGACCGCCGCCAGCGCGATCAGCGCGAAGGCGATGCAATAGAGCGGCTGGGAGATGCGGTTGTGGGCTTCGGCGATATAGGCGTTGCGGGTCTTCTGCTTGAGGCCCGGGCCGGGATGCAGGAGCTCGCCGAGGAACAGCTCGTTGGTCTTGTGCTCGACGTTCTGCACCCGGTTGGCGAACTGGTCGAGGTCGAAGACGTAACGCTGGAACTTCAGCACGTTCAGGCGGGCGCCGTCCTTGGAGCTCTGTTCGATGGTGCCGTCTTCCATCACCAGTCGCGCACCGGCCGGCGTCTGCACGATGCGCCCGCTCTGGGCGAGATAGGTGATCGGCGATTTCGGGTTGCGGCTGTCGTGCACCAGAGCGCCCTGGATGGTGCCGTCGTTGTTGATAGAGCGGATGAACACGGTCAGGCCCTTGGCCGGCGTATTAAAAGTTCCCTCGTTGAGCAGGGCGGCGCCGATATTGGCGCGGATGTCGACCAGGTTCTTGTTGAGGGCGCGCTGGCCGGCCGGCATCAGATAGAGGCCGCAGAGATAGGTCATCGACATGATGATCACCGCCGCCACCAGCGTGGGAATGGCGAGCTGCGCCCGGCTGAATCCGGCAGAGGCCATCACCACCAGCTCGCTGTCCGAGTTGAGGCGCGACAGGGCGTAGAGCGTGCCGAAGAAGAAGGCGAGCGGCAGGATGATGACCAACAGGCTCGGCAGGATCAGAACGGTGAGATAGACGAAGGTGGTCGCCGACTGGCCGCGGTTGATGATGAGGTCGAGCAGCCGCAACGCCTGCGTCAACCAAATGACGCACGTCATCAGGAAGGCGAACAGCGCCACCGGCCCGATCAGTTGCTTCAGGACGTAGTACGACAGCCGCCGCATAGGTCTTCCAGTGCCCCCGGCTGGTCGTTTGGCCCCCGGGACGATTCGACTTAAACTAACATTCCCTTCTTTAGCATTCCCATGCGGCCCCGGAGCAACACAAGGACCGGGAGCCGGGCCGAAAATCAGGAGAAAACCAATGCAATTCAACTTTGCCGCAGGATCGGCCGTCGATGCCGGCGCCTGGGTCGTGGGCGCCGCCGAAGGGTCCGGACTGCTACCAGCCGCGGCAAAGGCAGACAAGGCATCCGGCGGGGCGATCACCCGGGCCATGCCGGCCTCGCGCTTCACGGGCAAGAAGGGGCAGGTTCTGGTTGTGCTGGCGCCGGCCGCGGTGAAGGCCTCGCGCATCATCGTCCTCGGCCTGGGAAAGCCCGAGGATTTCGACGTTTCGACCGCGGAAGCGGCGGCCGCGGCCGCCATCGGCAAGCTCAAGGGCTCGGCCGAGACGCAGATCACCTTCGAGCTGGACGGACCCAAGGGCGGCAAGCTCAAGGGCGCGGTGTTGGCGGCGCATATCGCCCTCGGGGCCAAGCTGAAGACCTATGCCTTCAACCAGTACCGCACCAAGAATCTGGACGAGGTCACCTCGCCGCTGGCCAAGGTTACGGTTTTGACAGCCGATCCGGTGGCGGCCCGCAAGGCCTGGCGTCATCTCGAGCCGGTCGCCGACGGCGTCTTCCTGGCGCGCGATCTGGTCAACGAGCCGCCCAATGTGCTGTCGCCCCAGGAGTTCGCCCGCCGGGCCAAGACGCTGTCCGGCACGGGCCTGAAGGTGGAAGTGCTCGGTGAAGCCCAGATGAAGAAGCTGGGGATGGGGGCTTTGCTCGGCGTCGGGCAGGGTAGCGAGCGCGAAAGCCAGCTTCTCGTCATGCAATGGAATGGATCGCGCAAGAAGACCGCGCCGCCGATTGCCTTCGTCGGCAAGGGTGTGTGTTTCGATTCCGGCGGCCTGTCGCTGAAGCCGAGCAATGCCATGATGGGCATGAAGGGCGATATGGGCGGGGCGGCCGCGGTGATCGGCACCATGCGGGTGCTGGCGGCGCGCAAGGCCAAGGTCAATGCGGTGGGCGTCATCGGCCTGGTGGAGAACATGCCGGACGGCAAGGCGCAGCGCCCCGACGACGTGGTGAAGTCGATGTCGGGTCAGACCGTGGAAGTGCTGAATACGGATGCCGAAGGCCGCCTCGTTCTGGCCGATGCGTTGTGGTACACGCAGGACCGCTTCAAGCCCAAATTCGTCATCGATCTGGCGACGCTGACCGGCGCCATCCTGGTCGCCCTCGGCCATGAGCATGCCGGCCTGTTCTCCAACGACAACAAACTGTCGGAGCGCTTGGCGGGGGCCGGAAAGTCGGTGGGTGAGCCGGTGTGGCGCCTGCCGCTGGGCGCGGGTTACGACAAGCTCTTGAAGTCGAAGATCGCCGATATGAAGAACATCGGCGGCCAGTATGCCGGCTCGATCACGGAGGCGCAGTTCCTGCAGCGCTTCGTCAAGACCAAGACGCCCTGGGCCCATCTCGATATCGCCGGTGTGGCTTGGCAGGACGGCGAGCAGAGGCCGCTGATCCCGAGCTGGTCCACCGGCTGGGGCGTGCGCCTGCTGGACCGCCTGGTGGCGGATCACTACGAGGATTAGCAGGATCAGAATTCGGGCTTATCCACAAACTCCGTATCGTCTCGGAATTCCTCATGGATTGGGAGAAACTGGACATAAATAGCCGTTCCGCTGTGCCAAGATTTGACAGCTTTCTTAAACTCAGAGGCACCGACTGCGGCCATGCCGGGAATAATCCATTAAGAACAGAATCTTACTAACCTGTTGATTTTCTTACGAATCGTGCTACATTCTCTGTGTAATCTGAGACTTGGCTCAACCAAGGGGTAGGATTGCTCCGGGGAGGGGTAAAACCCTCCCCCTTCCATTTCATAGCACAACAACACCCTGAGCATTTCCTGGGCTCGCTCGCAGATTCAACACCGGAGTGAGCCTACCCAGATAGTTTTGGGCTCCCTGTTTTCGAACAAAACTATTTGGATGAAACCGCTGCATCAGGAAGTAAGCACAGACGTCGCAAGCCTGAATAAAGAAGCTGTCCCGAGAATCCTTCGGGTGCGGGTCTTCTATGACGCGCAAAATGGGAAGATTCCTGTACCCAGGACCAGCCCAAGCTTGATTTGGCACAGGATTGTAGACCGCCATCCGCCGCACAAGGCGTTGCAGCTTTGTCCCGTTAGTGGCGTCCGTGAGCACAAGCCCATAGTCGTTTCTGTGCTTGCCGGGAAAATTTCCATACTTCAGCGTGTTTTCGAATCTCTGAAACAGAGCCTGCCAAGCTTTTTCGAAGATATCATAGCTCGGTGGTTTTCCAGCTTTAGTAACAACGACGTTTGTAATCGATATGAAACTCATCTTGGCCAGTTCATCCAAGAGATTGCGCAAAAT
>JBJKRM010000441.1:0-8328 GCA_046704685.1 Rhizomicrobium sp. | reverse complement strand
GACCCCAGCCACTTCCAGAACTTCGTTCTGTTCACCAACTATCAGCGCTACATCGACGAATTCGCCGTCTATTGCGCCGGTGAGGTGGCGGCCGGACGCGCCAACGCCTTCGTTGAGCCAGGCAACCGCATCACCGAACCGGGCAAGAAGCCGGACAACCCACCGCTCGCCAAACTGCCGCAGATGCCTGCTTATCATCTGGTGCAGCCGAACAGCCAGGGCATCACCCTGGTCAACATCGGCGTGGGACCGTCCAACGCCAAAACCATCACCGACCATCTGGCGGTGCTGCGCCCGCACGTCTGGCTGATGATCGGCCATTGCGGCGGCCTGCGCGCCAACCAGCGCCTAGGCGATTACGTGCTGGCGCATGCTTACCTGCGCGACGACCAGGTGCTGGACGACATGCTGCCGCGTGAGATTCCGGTGCCGCCGATCGCCGAAGTCCAGGTGGCGCTGCAAGAGGCGGTCGGCGAGGTCACCGGCGGCAAGGGGCAGGTGCTGAAAGAGCGCCTGCGCACCGGCACCGTGGTGACGACCGACGACCGGAACTGGGAACTGCGCTTCGCCGAACAAGCACGGCGCTTCAACCAGTCGCGCGCCATTGCCATCGACATGGAGAGCGCCACCATCGCCGCCAATGGCTACCGCTTCCGCGTGCCTTACGGGACACTGCTGTGCGTTTCGGACCGGCCGCTACACGGCGAGATCAAGCTGCCCGGCATGGCCGATGCGTTCTATGAGGAGCGGGTCAGCCAGCACCTGCAGATCGGCATCCGGGCCCTGGAGCTGCTGCGCGCAGAAGCTGAAGCCGGCACCCTGCATTCGCGCAAGCTGAGAAGCTTCACGGAGCCGGCATTCCGGTAGTCAAATCGCCATCGTATAGAGATAGGCACGCTGTTCGAAGCCGAGGTGTTCGTAGAAGGCATGCGATTCTGTGCGGTAGAAGGCGGAATCCAATTCGATGCGGGTGCAGCCGCTCTTGCGTGCCAGATCGATGGCATATTCCACCAGCGCCTTGCCGATGCCCTGGCCGCGCGCTTCGTCGTCCACCACCATCTCATCGATGTTGGCGAGCAGTCCTTCCTGCCAAAGGCTGTTCTTGAAGCTGAGCGAAACGAAACCGACAATCAGGCCGTTGTCGACAGCCACGAAGTAACGCTGATTGCTGGAGGCCAAACCGCGCTCATAGGCCCCCTTCAGACGCAGCGGGTCCTGTTTCTTGGAGGGCCAGAGCTGCAAGAGAAGTGACGTGACCTGTTCGAAGTCGGAGTTCGTGCCTTTACGAATCTGCCACATGGCCTGATCATATCATGGGCCTGCTTCACAACCATTTAACGGCAGTAAACAGGCCTTGCGCAGTCCTTCCAGCCCGCGCCGCAGCACGCGAAGCATCCATGGCAGCCGCGCCTCCGTTTCCCAGCCATCGCTTGAAGGCACAATGGTTGAGTACACCTAACGCCTGGGAATATTATCAAGACGTAAAGTTGTGCCGATTGCTCCGTTCTACCTGTAGTCCGGCCCCTTGCGAGCGGCCATCGGCAGCGCAAGTTCCTGCCGCATCAAGATGGTCGAGGACAGTCTCAGCCATCCCGATGCCGGAACAGACCATGGCATAGCGGATGGCCGCCATGCCAGGTCGTGACATTCAGCCGATGCGCCACGAGCATTGCGACGAAGCTGGGGGGAGAATTCAGCCATCACTATAGCAACCGACCGTACGACCACGCTCACGTCAGCGTACTGGTCGATTTCGCAATCCCGCGTTATCGTGCCGATATGGACCGAGTCAAAGTCATCCAGAACGGGATGTCGGGGCTGCTGTGGTTTGGTGGCTGGCTGTTTACGATCGGCTATCTGAAGCTCAGCTTTTGGCAGGGCGCCCTCGCGCTTCTGATCTGGCCTTATCGCATTGGTGTTGCCGTCGCAGGTCTGCACCACTGAAGCCGGGATTGGTGGGCGGCAACAGGTGAATTGCCGGCGAACCAACAGTGGTCGTGTGCTCAGAAAAGACAGGCGGCGATCGCACCTGCCAAGCATGATCGCCAACAAGCGTAGCCCTCCGAGTCAGACCGCTGTCGTCTCCTTCTGTTCGCCGCTCTGCGATGCCATATCGGGCGACACCTGCATGGCTTCCGCAACCAAATCTCTGCTTGCTTCCGCCGTTGGCTCCACCGCCTTTTCGCCTGAAGATATTGGGTCACTTTCTTCAACCTTGGGCGGCGGGGGCAGAATTACATCTTCCTTGCATAGCTCATCATCTTCCGTTTCAGCAGCAACTGGTTGTTCCGCCAACCCGGCTGCTTCGGCCTGCACGTTCTGAGCGTCTACCGGCAAAACCGGTTCCGCATGCGGTTCAGCTTGTAATTCACCGGCCGCTTCGGGCTCGACCGGGGACGCCATCACGACCTCGTCCGCCGCCGGCTCATCGGCAAGCGTTGTCGTCGCAACATATTGCTGGGAGAGGTCGCTGCGCACCGCCGCATAAGCCTCGACAGCGGCCGTCAAAGCCTCGCGGCCCCGCCCCATCAACTCGAACAACACCTGGGAAAACATCGCCGACCACACGCCGAACATGAACTTGACGTATTCCCGCGTCGCGTTATGCACGAAGAGATCCATCTGCAAGACGAACGAACGCTCATCCAGCGGGAATGCCCTGGTGAAGCGGAAGCGCTGATTGCAGAGATTGAAATAGTCGCGCGGCAGATTGATCTCGAGCTCGGCCGTGGGAATGACCGCTCCGATAGCGATGTTGGAATAGCCTGGCTCGCGCGGGTTCTTGAACAACAGAACAGAGAACGGCAATCCGCCCGGCAGCTGCTCGCCGGTCTGAGCATTCACGACCTTGAGCGCCGCATGGATCACGGGTTGGCCATCCACGCTTTCATTCTCATGAATCGTGATCATGCCGGTTTCCGCCATCAGCGCGGCCATCTCACCTGGCGAAACGTATGCGATCACTTTGCTGTCTTGCGCCATCACACACCCCCACCGGCCCGTTTCTGGAGATCGAACGCGGCATTGGCCGCATCGCGCAACTGTTCAACCGCATCCGGAGACCCCAGAGCGGTCTTGCGGAATGCTGCGCTTACATCCGCGTTCCATATGGTCGACGGATCGGCGAAGGCCTCCCGTTCCAGTTGCGCACGCTTGTGGGCCAGCGCGCCACGCTTGCGGTTTGCCACTTCAATCGTCGTGTTGCGCAAGCCGGGAAACAGGCGCACGTACCAAGGGCCGTTGCCGTTTGCCGCCCTGACCTCGCGATTGAGGCAATCGGCAATCTGCTTCTCCAAACGCGTGGCTTGTTTCTGGTACTCCGCGTACCGCATTCCCATCACCCCCAATTTTGTACCATGCGCTTGTATCAGCGCGGTTTAGTCTTACCAAAAAAACACTCCAGGAGGCACCCATTATCGGCGCAAGGTTGCCGCAGATTAATGCGACCTGCGCCGATATACCTGAAACAACCTGCACCAAAACTTGACTAGACGGCCTGGTCGTCCGCCGCTTTCCTCCGGGCTCCCGCAATGGAGCAGTGTTATGGAGAACTGTTACGAGGACGTGACGCGGGCCGATGCATATGCCGAACTCGGATTTGCAAACACGTATCACTTAGCATTTCGTGACATTCCCGGGATCATTCGCCGTCACGTAAACGGCAACCGGGCACTGGACTTCGGTTGCGGGACGGGGCGCTCGGCCCGGTTCCTGAAGTCCCTTGGTTTCGACACCGTCGGCGTCGACATCGCACCCGAGATGATCGCCAAAGCACGTGCCCTCGATCCCACCGGCGATTACCGGCTGGCCCATAGCGAAACGCTGGACGAATTCGCGGACGCCTCGTTCGACCTGATCCTCGCCGCATTTCCGTTCGACAACATCGCGGGATTTGCTCCCAAGGTCCGGATATCCACGGCGCTCAGCCGAGCGCTCCGACCATCCGGCCGCGTCGTCAACATTGTTTCTTCGCCGGAGATTTATACGCGCGAGTGGGCGTCGTTCACGACGCGCGACGTTCCAGAGAACGCCTCCGCCAAGCCGGGCGACATCGTGCGCATCGTCACCACGGATTTCGGCGATCGCCGGCCCGTCGAGGACATCTTGTGGCCGGACTCGTCCTATCGTGCTGTCTACGAGGCCGCCAAGCTGCGGCCCATAGCCGTGCATCGCCCCCTCGCGACAGGCGAGGAGCCGTATCAATGGGTAAGCGAGACCCTCACCGCGCCTTGGGTGATCTATGTGCTGTCGCACTAACCTGATGCAGGCGCTGTGCAGATACAGGCCTATTTACGGGCAAAGACGAGCAGAAGAAGACTAAGAAGCCCGGTAACACCGGTACAGATCCAGCTGAACATGACCGGCACCGCATGGTCCGCGACGGTCAGCGGAATACCGGCATAGGCGCGATAAGCGTGGGCCGCGGCGATCACCAGGAACACCAGTGCGGAAACGACAACGACAAACGATTTCACGATACCATCCCCTTAACCCCACACCGTCTGTAGCACAATTTTCCACGGCGTGCCCCCCGGATTGCTGCCTGCGGAACATCTGTGGTGGAAGCTCCAACTCCCGATGGAACTCGCGACCCTCATTCATTTGAACCTGCACTGGTGAGTGGCCTCGCTCCAGGCGTTGCTTTCCGCCGTAATGAAGCGATGGGGAAACCGTCATCAACGGATGCAACATTCGGGATCGCCAGGAGAATCCAATGGCGATGTATCACATCAAAGTAATTCCCCTACTCCGGAACTGGCAAAACCAGGCCGCGTTGAGTCCGCGTAATTCAAACATGAACCCGCGCCAGGCGTAGGTACTTCTACGTAGGTGGATTCCACGTCTGGCTCGGGGCGAGAAAATTGTGGATTATAATAAGTACAATTCCAGGTCAGTTACGGTGGCGACCCTACCGCCATGGAGAAGGAGACTATCTTCATGTGCGCGTACAAGCACTTCCAAGGCTACCCCACCCACTGGAACGCGCTGTCGCCGCCGTCTTTTCTGCACCCACCTTAAAGCAAGGCACCTCCGTCCGGCGGGCCAAGGCATTGGCGCCCCCTCCGCCGTCGTAGGTCCTATCCAGCCCATCCGCACCCATAGGAGCGCTCCATGCGCATTCTCTTCGTCACTTCGGAAGCCTATCCACTGGCGAAAACCGGAGGGCTGGCGGATGTGTCCCGAGCGCTGCCGACCGCCTTGTTGCGCCAGGGCGCCGATGTCCGTCTCCTAATGCCGGGGTACCCCCGGGCATTCAACCAGATCAGGGAACCCCGCATTCTGGGTCATCTGGCGCCCACCATGGGCGTGAGCGACGGTGTACTCATCGCTGGGAAGTTCCCGAATTGTGACTTGCCGGTGTGGTTGGTGAGCAGCGCCACGCTGTTCGGCCGCTCGGGAGGCCTCTACCAGGACGATAACGGCCGCGACTGGCACGACAACGCGCTCCGGTTTGCCTTCTTCTCGCGTGTGGCAGCCGACTTGGCGCTGGAACGGACACCAGTTCGCTGGCAGCCCGATATCCTTCATGCCAATGATTGGCACGCTGGAATGGCGCCGCTTCTACTGGCTTTCGAGCCGCAGCCGAAACCAGCCACGGTTTTCACAACCCACAACATGGCCTTCCAAGGGAACTTTTCTCCGGAGCTGGTGCCCACCCTGCCTCAAGGCGCCAGCGACGCCATCGAGTTCTATGGCAAGTTTTCCTACCTCAAGGCCGGGCTACGTTTTGCCGATCGAGTCACCACCGTCAGTCCGACATATGCGAGGGAAATACTATTGTCGGATCACGGCTGTGGCATGCATGGTGTCCTGCGCGAGCGTGGCAATGACTTCTGCGGCATTCTGAACGGCATTGATGACGAACTCTGGAACCCAGCGACCGATCCCTGCCTGCCGTGCAACTACAAGGTCCGAGATACTGCCGGAAAGCGGCTCTGCAAGCAGGAACTTCAAAAGGAACTGGGGCTTGCAACAAAGGCTGACGTGCCGCTCATCGGATATGTCAGCCGGCTGACGCACCAGAAAATGGCAGACGTCCTGCTTGAAGCAGTGCCCTGGCTCGAAAATCAGGACGTCCAGCTGGCAATCGTCGGCGAAGGTGACCGCGACATAGAAACAGGGCTTAGCGCCGTGCAGGACCGCTATCCCGGCAAACTGTCCGTGACGATCGGATATGATGAACCACTTGCACACAAACTGCAGGCTGGTAGCGATATCTTGCTTGCACCTGCACGGTTTGAACCTTGCGGACTGACGCAACTTTATGCCTTGCGTTATGGAACCCTCCCGGTGGTGCGCCGAACCGGCGGGCTTGCAGACACCGTTGTAGATGCAAACAATCATACAATTGCAAATCATACAGCAACAGGATTCGTCTTTGATGATTCGACAGTCGAGAGTATGATCGCCTCGCTGTCGCGCGCTCTTGCACTGTACCGTGAACCGTTGCATTGGCGCCTCCTGCAGCTACAGGCGATGACACGCGAGTTCGGCTGGGATATGAGCGCCGCGAAGTACATGGCCTTGTACGAAGAAGTGTCGGGGATCGCGTCCGAGACGGACGCGGCGTTGCACCCGGGGGAAACAGTGGATGCCGCCATACGTGCGGCAGGCTAGTTGCCTACGGAGAAAGCGATGGGACTCGAACAACTCATACCAGAAGAACAAGTCCGTATCCGGAGTTACACCATCTGGGAAGCAGAAGGACGAAAGGACGGACACTCGGAGGAATACTGGCTGCGCGCCTTGGCGGAGCTTGAGGCGGAGCTGGAACGCTCCTGGCTGGTGGCGATCGAGGAACGGGAAATCACCGAGTTCGTCATGCCTCATCTGCCGATTTCAGCACGGCCGTATCGTCACGAAGCCGGCAGGCTGGATGCCACCAAGCTGTGCGAAGCTGCGTGACAGCGACGAGACAGACGTTGCAGGACTTGTCGTTGGCGACTGGTAGCCCGCTCGGCTTCATTCAGCGGGGGGTGGCTGTGTCGTCGACCAAATCGAGGAGACGCGCTTTCTCACCGTCACTGAGGAACGAGCCGAGGAAGCTGTTGCGCACCAGCGTCACCACGTCCGCCTCGTCAAGCGAGGTCGCTTCAACCACCGCCCTGTAATTTTCCTGAACATACCCGCCAAAGAAGGCTGGATCGTCGGAGTTCACGGTGGCACGCAGCCCCAAATCCAGCATCCGCTTCAATGGATGCTGCCTGAGGTCCTCCACCACGCAGAGCTTCAGATTGGAAAGCGGGCACACCGTGAGCGCTATTTCATCGGCAGCCAGACGCTCCACAAGCCTCGGATCCTCTAGCGCACGGTTGCCGTGATCGATTCGGTCCACTTTCAGGACGTCGAGTGCCTCCCAGACATATTCCGGCGGTCCTTCCTCGCCGGCATGGGCCACGAGCTTCAAACCGGCTGACCGTGCGGCGCCAAAGACGCGTGCGAACTTGGACGGCGGATGTCCCTTTTCGGATGAATCCAGGCCGACACCCGTCAACCGGTCGAAATAAGGCTCGGCCTCTCGCAACGTGGCGAAAGCGTCCTCTTCCGTGAGATGACGCAGGAATGAGAGAATCAGCTTCCAGGAAATGCCGAATTCCATCTCGCCCGCCTTCAACCCACTGACAATCCCATCGATCACCGTCGCGAACGGCACGCCCCGCCCAGTATGGGTCTGCGGATCGAAGAACACCTCCACATGCCGCACGTTGTCGGCTGCGACCCGCTTCATGTAGGCAAAAGTGAGGTCGTAGAAGTCCTGCTCGGTCAGCAGCACGCAAGCGCCTGCATAATAAATGTCGAGGAAGTCCTGCAGATTGGAGAAGCGGTAGGCTTGGCGAACCTCTTCTGCACTCTTGAACGGAATTTCCACTTTGTTGCGCCGGGCGATGGCAAACATCAGCTCGGGCTCGAAACTGCCTTCGAGATGCAGGTGGAGTTCGGCTTTCGGGAGTTTCTGGCTAAAGCTCTTGTCCATGGCGAAGGATTACAGAGTCGCCCCAATCAGGCAACTCCGTCCCGCGTTTGCGCCAGCATGCCCGCCACATAGGTTCGCGCCACAGCCCGGTCATCACCCAACATGGCAAGGGCAAACAGCTTCTCGTCGATCGAGGCGGCATGGTCCCAGCGACGCTGCAGTAGCGGCAACGCCTTGGCGTCGAGCACCAAAAAGTCCGCCTCCTTGCCCGGCACCAGATTTCCGATCTTGTCGTCCAGACGCAGCCCGCGCGCGGCGCCGAGCGTGGCGAGATAAAACAGCTTAAAGGCGCCCGTCGGCCGCTTCTGCAACTGGCAGACCTTGTAGGCCTCGTTCATGGTCGCCAGCAGCGA
>JBJKRM010000440.1:0-3670 GCA_046704685.1 Rhizomicrobium sp. | reverse complement strand
GTCGCCGTCCTCGGCGCGCACGCCGAGATGGATAAGCAGGGTGGCATCACCACCGTCGTCGAGGATCATGTTGGGCGTGCCGCCATCGGACCACTCGAAGATGCGATGGGTGTATTCCCAATAATCGACCAAGCTCTCACCCTTGACGGCGAACACCGGAATGCCCGCGGCGGCGATGGCAGCGGCGGCATGGTCCTGGGTCGAATAGATGTTGCAGGAGGCCCAGCGGATGTCGGCGCCCAGGGCTTTCAGGGTCTCGATCAGCGCCGCGGTCTGGATGGTCATGTGCAGCGAGCCGGCAATGCGGGCGCCCTTGAGCGGCTGCTTGGGGCCGTACTCCTCGCGGGTGGCCATCAGGCCGGGCATCTCGGTTTCGGCGATGTTGAGTTCTTTGCGACCCCAATCGGCTAGGGCGATGTCCTTGACGACGTACTCTGAAGCGGCCATGGCGCGCGATCCTTTCTAGTTCCGGACGCCCTCTTAGCAGTGCCTCCCCAGGGCATCAAGGAGCATATAAAGAAATATGCATATGTTTATTTACTAGGAGGTTACGAGCGCCATTTGTCTGAGTATTGTGGCGATGTTGCGGCCAGGGAAGCCGAGAAGCCGGCCGCCGGACTCCTTGGTCGCGATGGTGGGGAGCGCTTCGATCCGTGGCTCGCTCTACACCAGCGGCAATGCCGGATGTGCTCTGTCGCGCGCTTTCGTTGGTCTGTCACACGGCTTATTGCCGGCCCTTCAGTATTCAAGAGGACGGGCGGTCGTCTGCACCCTGATCAATCCTTGATGCTGATCGCCAAGCCTTAAGCTTCATTGGTTGACGCAGAAAAGTCCCACTGCCATTGTCGGCATCAGCGTGGTGGGAAGTAGGCAATGCGGATAGTTTATTTCGACGTCCCTGGCGGGAATTTCGGGGACGACCTTAATTTGCTGGTGTGGCCGCAACTTCTGCCAGATGCATTCACTGGGACCACCCGGATTCCGATGTATGAGCCCACGGAGGAGCCGGAAATAGGCGAGGAACAGTTTGTCGGTATCGGCACCTTGCTTACCCCCCGCCTTCCCAAAAAGGGGCGATGTGTGGTGGTCGGCAGTGGTGCGGGTTATGACCGTTTGCCGAGCAATCGCGATGAATGGGAGATTTGTTGCGTCCGGGGTCCGTTGACGGCACAGGTGATGGGGCTTGACCCCTCTGCTGCGATAACCGACCCGGCCATACTGGTCCGATTGCTGCCGCGACTGGCGCAAAAGAAGAAACACCGTATCTCTTTCATGCCGCATTGGCAGATGGCGGAAAGCGGCGTCTGGCAGCAAATCTGTCACGCTCTCGAGATCAATATCATCGACCCGCGATGGTCGCCGAAACGTGTGATTGGCAGCATCGAAGAGACTGAGACGCTGATCACCCAGGCGCTGCACGGCGCCATCATTGCGGACGCTCTGCGCGTGCCGTGGATGCCCGTTTCTGCGAAAACTGCTGTCCTCGAGTTCAAGTGGAATGATTTCTGCCAGACGATCGGCGTCGCTTATGAGCCTGCACAACTCCCGACGATATGGAAGCCAAAGAGGGGGATGCGCAACCGCCTGGTGACCGCTGCAAAAAAGATTGCTGGTGAGTTGGCTCTTTCGCGGCTGGTCGAACGCCCGCGGCCAATTCTCAGTCAGGATGGTGTTCAGGAGCGCCTGACGGACCGATTGGTCGGGGTGCTTCACGCGCTGAGCAGTGCGCGCGGCCTGAAACTCAACCTGCACCCCAAATATTTTGACGAGTTGGGCTCGGATGCGCTGCTCAACCCGAACGCCAATGAGGCTGTTGCGAATGGGGCGCCAGATGGAGGTAGAGACGCGGAGCGGCCGACAATGCCTTCTTCACTATCGACCGACGCGAATGTGTGCGCTCAGAATCCAGTCCCCTGAACTTCTCATGCGGCCCTCTGCTTTGTGCAGATGGCGTTCTCGGCCTCTATGAGTGTCATCTCCGCAGATAGATGGCCTTGAGCTTGTTTCGTAGCGAACCCTGACGTCAACCTTCGCAGCGTTCCGGTGTTGCCGACGTGGCTCCCTAACGGATGCGGCTGCAAACCCAGTGCGCAGCGCCTGAAGCAGTGGCCTTGGCGAGGCCCAGCGGCGAGAGGATACTGGAAGCATGGACCTTGGCCTTACCCATGTCGCCTTTCTCGTGCGGGACATTGAGAAGAGCATCGCTTTCTACGCCAAATACGCCGGCATGGCCGTGGTGCACCGTCGCGGCGAGGCTTCGCAGGTGGCGTGGATCTCCGACCACACGCGGCCGTTCGTCATCGTTCTGATCCAGTCTCAGGAGGCGGGCGCCGAAAGCCCGCTGGGACCGTTCGGCCATCTGGGAGTCGCGGTCGCCAGTCGCGAAGAGGTGGACCGCCTGGCGGCCGAGGCGGAGCGCGAAGGCATCCTCCAACGCGAACCGACCGATTCCGGCCCGCCGGTCGGCTATTGGACGTTCATCGGCGATCCCGACGGCAATACGCTCGAGCTGTCGTTCGGCCAGGAGGTCGCACTGACCGAGCAATCCGTGCGCCGTGTTTGACCTGTCGAACGCAACAGCCAACAGAGCTGCACCGGCGTGGACTGCACCCGGCGGCATATGTCGCAGCTCTCCGAAAGCGCAACGCCGCCGCGCCAAGGATGGGGGATCGGGTTCGATTGTTTGTGCGGGATAGGCCCACTCGGCAATTCTTATGTACTTCGCTTGATTGATAAGTTTTGCGTGAGGATTTCATAACGCAATCGGGATGGTCTGGCCGTCTCTGTCCTCCTATGCCCATGCCACGAGATGGCCGATGCCAACGGCGTTTTTCGCAGGTTTGCCGGCCGGCGAACCGCCCCGGGTTTTCGACGGAATTGTGTCAGCCACGCATCAAATTGACGCTCTTAAAAATGCTTCCATTTTACCTCTTTAGGCATAGGTAGGGTGGAACAGAACATGGCGAGGACAGAGCCAGCACAGTGAGAGAGTTCTTCACCGCCAGGCGCGGTGCCGATCATAAGGAGATACGGAAGTGGATCGCGTAGCAGCCGTAGTAGCGGACCAGGAAATGAGGGTTGTGGCCCCGGCCTTTGCGGGCACGACCTGGAAGCACGAGATCAACGTGCGCGATTTCATCCAACGCAATGTGCATCCCTATTCGGGCGATGAGTCGTTTCTCGCGCCTCCCACGCCGCGGACCATCGATCTATGGAAGACGGTGCTGAAGCTGATGGAGGAGGAGCGCGCCAAGGGTGGCACGCTCGACATGGATACCGATGTGGTTTCCACCATCATCTCCCATGCGCCCGGCTATATCGATCGGGGCCTTGAGACCGTCGTCGGCATGCAGACCGACAAGCCGCTGAAGCGCGCTTTGATGCCGTTCGGCGGCATCAAGGTGGCCGAGCACGCCGTGGAAGCCTATGGCTACAAGGTGTCGCCGGACATCCATCACGCCTTCACCCACTACCGCAAGACGCACAATGACGGCGTGTTCGACGCCTATTCCCAGGCGATCCGGGACGCCCGCAAATCGGGCATCATCACCGGCCTGCCGGACGGCTACGGCCGCGGCCGCATCATCGGCGACTACCGTCGCGTGGCGCTGTACGGCGTCGACCAGCTGATCGCCGAGCGCAAGGAGCAGTTCGCCGCCCTCGACAGTGT
>JBJKRM010000439.1:0-2820 GCA_046704685.1 Rhizomicrobium sp. | reverse complement strand
TGGCCCTGCAGCGCGAACGGACCGCCACTATCCTTTCCTGCTCAACACTGGCCGTGTTCGCGACCAGTGGCACACCATGACCCGGACCGGCCGCGTGCCGCGCCTGATCTCCCATCAGGAAGAAGCCTTCCTCGACATCCATCCTGGCGATGCCGAACGGCTCTGCATCGCGGACGGCGATCTGGTCAGGGCCGAAACCGCCGATGCCGACGCCGTCTTCCGCGCCCGTTGCAGCGAGGATGTCCGTCGCAGTGAGGTTTTCGTGCCGATGCACTGGAGCGACGATTTCAGCCGGCAAGGTCCCGTCGCCCGCCTAGTGGCAGCGGCTTGCGATCCCGTTTCCGGCCAGCCCGAATTGAAAGCGACCGCGGTGCGACTCGCGCCTGCACCGACGCTCTGGCGCGGACTGGCGGCGGGCCTTTCGGCATCCCTGCCGGGCGACATCTATGCCATTCGCGTTGCAACGGAGCATGGCGACTTACACGAGCTGCGGGGCTGCGATCATCTGCCAAATGCCACGGCGCTTAAAACTTGGGCCGCTACCGTTCTGCCCGGCTGTTCCGAAATACTGATCGACGAGGACCGCGGCATTTTCCGTTTCGCCGCCACCACCGACGGATGCCTGAGCGGCATCCTACTGTTGTCACGATCAGGGCGCTGGCCTGTTCCTTCACGCGCCGAAGTGGCCCCGCTGCTGAACCAGACGTTCGACGTAAACGCACGGGATATCCTGTTATCGCTGCGTGAAGAGCACGTGCAACCGCCGCGCGACCGCACCGTGTGCAGCTGCTTCGGTGTCGGACGTTCGACCATCGAGGATGCTGTCCGCGGACAGAATCTTACGACCTGCGCCGAGGTGGGCTCGGCGCTGCGCGCTGGCACAAATTGTGGTTCCTGCCTTCCAGAAATCGAACATATCCTGCATGCTGTCCGGGCGCAGGTGGCAGCATGACCGGAAAGCTCGACGGCAAGACGATTCTCATTCCCGAAAGCCGGGAACTGGACCTGTTCGCCGGCATGCTCGAAAGCCAAGGCGCCCGCACCGTGCGCTGTCCGCTGGTTGCCATCCACGATCCCGACGATCCCAAGCCGGTGCAGCTGTGGCTCGAACGCCTGATACAGGGCGCGCTCGACGATCTTGTTCTGATGACCGGCGAAGGTCTGAGACGCTTGCTGGCCGCAGCAGAGCGGCTGGACCGGCGTGATGAGGCGATCGCGGCGATTGCACGATTGCGGACGATCGTCCGCGGACCGAAGCCGATCCGTGTTCTGAAAGAGATCGGTCTGACTCCGGGTTTGACGGCCACCACTCCAACCTCTGCGGGCGTCATGGAGACCTTGTCCGGGGCCGACCTGAAGGGGCGGACCATTGGCCTCCAGCTTTATCCCAATGCCCATCCGGCCCTGGCGGAATTCCTGCGGGCGCAGGGCGCAACCGTTGTTGCGGTCACGCCCTACCGCTATGCCTCGGATGCAGAAACGAGCGCTGTGGCGGACGTCATCCGCGCCATGGCCGATGGTCGCATCGATGTCATCGCCTTCACCAGTTCGCCACAAGTCAAACGACTGCTGAACGTGGCGAAAGACAAGGAGTTCGACGGATTGCTGGCAACGGCGTGGAAACACGCGCGCGTCGCCTCCATTGGCCCCATCGTGACGGCGGCTCTGGAAGCGGCGAAGATTCCGGTCGCAGCACAGCCGGCAACGAACTTCCATCTCAAACCGCTGACGATGGCCATCTGCGGACTTTTTGCTGACTGAACACGGAAAACACCGGAGCGGGTCGTGCGATAGCCATCACGCGCGGATTCGCCCCGTGACTGCTGCACAATTGACTCGGCGCAGGTCTCGGTGAGACCGTCCAACGATAAGGGAACTCCAAAGGGATGGAAGCACCGACCATGCGTAAATCGAACCTGCCCGCCGGCGCCAGAAAGTTGGCAAACCGTCATCCCGACGTCTGGGAGAGTTTTACCGAACTGGGCGAACGCTGTGCCGAGGCCGGACCGCTCGATGTTCGAACGCGCCATTTGGTGAAGCTGGCCTTGGCAGCCGGCGCCGGACTGGAAGGCGCCCTCCATTCGCATGCGCGCCGAGCGCTGGCCGAAGGCGTGACGGCGGAGGAGATCCGCCACATCGCCCTACTGGCGATCCCAACGCTCGGCCTCTCTACCGCGGTGCGTTCGCTGACTTGGATGGACGACATCACCGACACCGCACGCCCGGCGAAAAAGCGAGTCAAGAAGCGGAAGACTTCGCTCCGTTCCAGATGAAGTCCGCGATGGCGGCGACATCAGCAAGCGGCAGGCAGCGATGTCGTCCGGCCAATGCTGCATCGTCGGTGGCAACAGCTAGGATCGCCTCGTCCTGATCGGCCAACAACACGCCACCAGAGGCGGCGCGGCGCACTTCGATCTTGCGATGTGGGCCATGCTTGAAGCCTTCCACCAGTACCAGATCGCAGGGGCCGAGGTGCGCCAGAAGATCACGCAAATCCGGATCGCCGCGCTCTTCGTGCATCAGAACCCAGCGCTGCGACGAGGCCACCAGCACCTCCTGCGCTCCCGCCTCGCGATGCCGCCAGCTGTCCTTGCCAGATACATCCACATCGAAATGATGATGGGCGTGCTTGATGGTGGAGACCCGAAGCCCCCTGCCCGTCAGTTCGCGCAACAGCGCTTCGACCAGCGTGGTCTTGCCGCTGTTCTTCCAGCCGACGATGCCGATGACACGCGAAAGCGTCAGGCCTTCAGAGCCCATGCCAGCATTTCCCGAAGACAGGCGACGGCGGGGGACGGTGCATCCTGCACCCGTCCGAGC
>JBJKRM010000438.1:0-3442 GCA_046704685.1 Rhizomicrobium sp. | reverse complement strand
TGCCGGTGCTCTGCGCCGTCAGGCCGAACTTGGCGGCTCGCTCGGGGCGGCGAGCACCATCAAGCAGCACATGCAGGCTTATCGTCGGTTCTTCGCCTAATTTCGAAAGCACTCCCGGGTGGCGAAGGCGGCCGATCTTCGCGCGGAAGATATCGATGGATATCAAGCCTTCCTTGAGGCGAGCGGTATGACGCCAATCCATCGGCACACAGTGCTCGCAAAGGCGATTCTCGCGCTGCGCTCGATCGACGCCGATCGTCCAGGGGTTCTCGACGAGGGGCTCTGCCGCCGCTTGACCTACACAAGCGCCCAGTCGGCGGGCCGGTCGCGTCCTCGCGACGCCTATAGTCCGTTTGTGGCACGACAGCTTCGCGATGCCGCCCGCGCGGATATCGGCAAGATTCTCCGACGCATCGGGCGACCGCCCGATAAAGCCGGTGATGCCAGTCTTCGAAGTGCAACCGCCGATGTTGAAGCCAGGATCGCGGCTCAGGGCCGGATCAGCAATTCCGATCTTGCGTACAAACGCCTTTACTTCATGCGCCTGCGCCGCGGGCTGCCAGTCTCCACCATGGCTGATGACGTTCACAGCCGTCATCATCTGCGTGCCGCCGACATCCCGTCACTCCTCACCTTTCTGTCACTGGAGACCGGCCTTGAGATCGAGTGCTGCAAGACGCTGACCATCGACTGCCTTCGGAATCCGGGCTTCGGAACAGTGGAGATCGCCTATATCAAGTGTCGGGCGCGCGGTGCGCAGCACAAGGTGCTGCGGGTTCGTGATGGTGGGATCGGCACACCTGGCGGCCTGATCCGTAAGCTGATCGAAGTCACCGCCTTCGCCAGACGATTCGTTCCGACCGATTGTCTTTGGATTTATTACTATACGGGGCGTACGCAGCTTCGCGCGGGGATCGCTCATCCTCAAGAGCTGATCGACCGGTGGGTCGAGAGCCGGGGGATTGTAGACGACGATGGACAGCCGCTTCGGTTGATTCTCTCCCGGTTGCGCAAAACTCACAAGGCGCTCTGGTATCTCAAGACCGACGGACATATGGCCCGCTTTGCAATCGGGCACACGCCAGAGATCGCCGCACGCCACTATGCGGATATCCCGTCGCTGCGGCCGCTGCACGAAGCGACCGTCGCAGACGCGCTTTCCGGGGTCGTAACGGCGGCAGAGCCGATCATTCTCTCGCCGGACGACGAAGCCCGATGGCTTCAGGGCACCGATGTTTCCATGGAGACCGACGACCTCCCGGCGCTTCTTAATGGGGATCAGGACGTCTGGCTCGCGGCCTGTTCGGGCTTCCACAACAGTCCCTTCGGCGAAGCAGGTTCACCCTGTCCGCAGCCATTCTGGGGATGCCTTGAGTGTCGCAATGCGATCATCACCGTTCGCAAGCTGCCGGCGATCCTCGCGTTTCTCTCCTTTATCGAGGGGGAACGGGCTGGCCTTTCGGCGGCGGACTGGAGCATCAAGTTCGGCCGCGCGCATGCTCGTATCACACAGCAGATTCTGCCGGTCTTCTCCGAGGGATTGATTGCCCAGGCGCGAAGCGAAGCCGATGAACAGTCCCTATATCTTCCGCCCGAGGCCCGGCCATGAACAAAGTGGTCGTGGCCCCGCGGTCCCTGGAGCTGGATAATCGTCCGGCACTTGCTTCTGCGCCGCTCAAGCCGGGTTTCGATAGGGAGGGCCTGTCGCGCTATGGCGATGCAAGCTGGGATCTCGGCCCCGCGGTGTTCCGCGAGAACGCCCGACGCTGCCATATGACAGTGCACTTCGGATCCGTCGAGGACACCGGGGTCCGCGAGGCGCTTCGCGAGTTCCTCCATGCTCGTCTCAACGTCGACCTTCCCGGGCATCGCAAAAAACTCCCACCCGGCAGTGTCCGGCAGATCTTCAATCGCGCACGCCGCTTCTTCGAGTTCGTCCGGGGCGAGCTTGGCGCTGTCGATCTCTGGCGGGTCAATCAGCAACTCCTTGATCGTTACGCCCGTCATCTCAAGGCGGACCGCAAACGCCAGCCTGCCGTCACTGGCCAACTTCTGGAGGTGGTAACCGACCTCTATGCTTACCGCGATCACCTCCCATCCGGCGGCTTGTCATTCCTGCCGTGGGGCGGTCAGGCACCGGCCCGCGTCGCAGGTTACCGCTGCGTCCGCGAGAACCGCACGCCTCGCATTCCGGAAGAGATCATTTCGCCGTTGTTGGCGTGGTCAATCCGGTATGTCACTGAGTTCGCGCCTGATATCTTTGCCGCGCGTGAAGAATTGGACCGGCTTGAGGCACGTTGCGCGATGCTCATACAGGCCGATAAGGCGCTCGGCCGCAAACAACGCCGTGATCGACAGCGCAAGCGCCTCCAGGACTACTTTGATCGGCGCCGTCGTGAAGGGCGCGGTGTTCCGATCTGGGGAACCGCTCACAATGGCACTGTCCTGCGCCACCCAGAGACCGGAGACGTGACACCTCCCGTCAATTCGCACCTGCTTCATCTTCAAATCGGGATCGACGCTCAGGTCGAACCGCACATGCACATCCAGTTGGCCGGCGGTGCGCCGGACCTGATCGAGGCTGCAGTACGCGAGCTCGGTGTCGAAAGCGGCGGGATGGACACACCCATTTCTCTCCTATCGGAGACCGACGAACCCTGGCGACCGCGCTTCGACATCAAGACCTTGGCGAAGGAAGAGCGGATGCTGCAATCGGCCGCATACATCCTTTGCGCCTACCTGACCGGGATGCGTGACTGCGAGGTGCAGGCGATGCAGCGCGGATGTCTTTCAATCTCTCGCAGCGAGGATGGCGTCATCATGCGCCATCGCGTGAGGTCGGTCGCTTATAAAGGCAAGTCGAGCCGTGGGGAACCAGCCGAATGGGTCACGATCGAGCCTGTCGCCAAAGCCATCGACGTTCTGGAACACTTGTCGTTCAGGGCGGCATCTGCTCGCGGGCTCACGACGCTCTGGCCGGTCCTGGCGGCCAAATCGGTATGTAAGGATCATCTCTCTGCCGAGATCGTGCGGCAACTCAACCTCTTTCGCGATCATCTCAATGATCTGTTCGGCACGGCCAACGAGCCGATCATTCCCAACGGTCCTGAAGGCAAGCCCTGGCGAATCACGACACGACAGTTCCGTCGAACGATCGCATGGCACATCGCCAACCGGCCCTTCGGAACGATCGCCGGCATGATCCAGTACAAGCACGCCTCCGTCGCGACATTCGAAGGCTATGCCGGATCCAGCACATCCGGCTTCCGCGCCGAGATCGAGAATCAGCGCGTCCTTGGGCAGCTCGATGACCTGTTAACCTACTTCGATGAGCGCCAGGCTGGTTCGACGCTTTCCGGACCGGCAGCGCTGCGGATATCGAAAGCGCTCGACGCGGCGGCAGCCGAACTCAGCCCGCTCCCGGCCATGATCGCAGATCGTG
>JBJKRM010000437.1:0-3733 GCA_046704685.1 Rhizomicrobium sp. | reverse complement strand
AAATGACGCTTCCTTCAGCACCGGCGAGAAGAACATCCCGCGGGTTGTCGCCATGCCCGATTGATACAACCGGGCTGCGATAAAGCACATCGCCGGTGTCGAGCCGCGACACCTCGAAGACGACGTTGTGGGTCGCCGCCGAATCTGGAAGCCGGATGTCGTAATCACCGAAGCGATCACCGACTGCCGACACGGCCAGTGGTGCATTGGTAGCGGCGTCGCGGATCGTGATCTTGGTCATGGCCGCCGGAGCGGTGGCCGTCGCCACATCCTTACCGATCACTTGGTCGTCTGGCGTACCCGAAAGCGGAGCCGTGTTCGGATAGGGCGCCCCTGCCGGCCGCGCCACCGCGCTCCATGTGCAGCCGAACACGTCGTCGTCGTTCGGCCGGCCGGTTGATGTCGACGGCGCGTGCACGTCCATCTTGAGACGAACGTCGGTGCCGCAGGGATTAAGCGGATCGGTCACCCGGTAGGCGATCTGGCGCAACAGGTTCGCCTTCCACGAAAAGCCCTTCCACACCGACTCCTTCAGGTGCCAAACCCACGGCCTGACGCTGTCTTGCGTGACGGCCCAGTCGGAGCCGTAGGACAACACGGTTCCGGACGCCACGATCTGAGGATGCGCGCTGCCATGGGGCTTCACCAGATAACTGTCGGCGAAACGCAGGAAGAAACGGGTGGGATTGTTTGGATCCCCGACGGTGTCCACCGTGACGTCGGGGACAGCCGTTTCCGTGCCGCCGAGGCTACCGAAACTGCTGCCGCTCACGCGATAGATTTCATGTCGTGAGGTGTTGACCTTCCAGTAGAAGCCAGACCAGCTGTTGAGCTTCATCTCGAACAGGAACGGCTTCAAGCGTGATACCGTCCAGTCGCCGCCATAGGACAACACGTTGAGTTCGGCCGCAATCTGCAGCGTGCCGCCACTGGAATGCGGTTCATAGACCAGATAGGCGTCCTTGAACTGCAGCAGGAAATCGTTGGTGTGAAGGAACTTGATGATGGCAGCCGGCGGTATGGCACGAAATACCTGAGCCTTATTGACCGGCACGGCCTTCATCACCCCCGGATGCGGCGCCGCTGCGGCCGAGACCGCAAGTCCGAACATCGCAACGAACGCAACCATCAACCAGCGCTGAAAACGCATTTCCCCCTCCCAGAATCCCAATCACGGACAACCCTGGTTGAAGCGTAATCGCGTCCGCTTGTTGCGAGTCAAGGAACGGCTCTTGCCGTGGACGGCAAGAATTTTCGTATTTTTGTTCGTGAACCGCGATTTACGAAACGCGCAGTTTTTCTGCATTTTTTTGTAGTGATGCAGACAACGCCGCTGTCACAAAGTTGAGCAGGACGTCATCCAGACATCAGCGCGTGAAACGCTTGTACTTGATCTTATGCGGCTGGTCGGCCTCCATGCCAAGGCGACGCTTCTTGTCGGCCTCGTAGTCCTGGAAGTTACCTTCGAACCACTCCACATGGCTATCGCCTTCGAACGCCAGCATATGGGTGGCGATGCGATCGAGGAACCAGCGATCATGGCTGATGATCATGGCGCATCCGGCGAACTCTTCCAGCGCCATCTCGAGGGCGCGCAACGTCTCGACATCGAGGTCATTGGTCGGTTCGTCGAGCAGCAGCAGGTTCGCGCCGGACTTCAGCATCTTGGCCAGATGCACGCGGTTGCGCTCGCCGCCCGAGAGCTGACCGACCTTCTTCTGCTGGTCACCGCTCTTGAAGTTGAAGGCGCCGACATAGGCGCGGCTCTGCATGGTGCGCTTGCCGAGTTCGAGCACATCGAGGCCGCCGGAGATCTCCTCCCACACAGTCTTGTTTGGATCGAGGCTGTCGCGCGATTGATCAACATAGCCGAGCTTCACCGTAGGGCCGACTTTCAGCGTGCCCGCATCGGGCTTCTCCTGGCCGGTGAGCAGGCGGAATAGCGTGGTCTTGCCGGCGCCGTTGGGCCCGATGACACCGACGATGCCGCCGGGCGGCAGATTGAAGGCCACGTTCTCGAACAGTAGGCGGTCGTCATAGGCCTTCGACAACGCATCGGCTTCCACCACGACGTTGCCAAGACGCTCGGCCACCGGAATGATAATCTGAGCTGGACCCGAGCGCTGCTCGTTCGATTTGGAAACCAGGTCCTCATAGGCGCTGATGCGCGCCTTGGACTTGGCTTGGCGCGCCTTGGGGCTCTGCTGGATCCATTCGCGTTCGCGGGCAATGGTGCGCTGTAGGGCTTGTTCCTCCGCGCTCTCCTTGAGGAAGCGCTCCTCCTGCTCGATGAGGAACCGGGTGTAGTTGCCTTCGTGCGGGATGCCACGGCCGCGATCCAGTTCCAGAATCCAGCCAGTGACGTTGTCGAGAAAATAGCGATCATGGGTGACCAGGATCACGCAGCCGGCATATTCGCGCAGCGTGCGTTCCAGCCAACCGACCGTTTCGGCATCGAGGTGATTGGTCGGTTCGTCGAGCAGAAGGATATCGGGCGCATCGAGCAACAGACGACAGAGGGCCACACGGCGGCGCTCGCCACCGGAGAGTTTGGCAACGTCGGCGTCACCGTCGGGGCAGCCGAGGGAATCCATCGCCTGATCGATCTGGCTGTCGAGATCCCACAGGCCCTTGGCCTCGATCTCATCCTGCAACTGCGCCATCTCGTCGGCGGTCTCGTCGGAATAGTTGGCGGCAATCTCGTTGAAGCGGTCGACCAGCGTCTTCTTGGCCGCCACCCCCAGCATGACATTGCCACGCACGTCGAGCGCTGGATCGAGCTGCGGTTCCTGCGGCAGATAGCCGACACGGATACCGTCGGCTGCCCAGGCCTCGCCGGTGAACTCCTTGTCGATCCCGGCCATGATCTTCATCAGGGTCGACTTGCCGGCGCCATTGACACCGACAATGCCGATCTTGGCGCCGGGATAGAACGACAGCCAGATGTCCTTGAGGACCTGTTTCCCGCCGGGATAGGTCTTGGACATACCCTTCATGTAGAAAACGAACTGCGGGCCGGCCATCGGCGCCTTCCTTTCAAAACGGGGAATTGGAGTGGCGGGGTTTGTAGCGAAGCGGCAGGCTCGCCGCAACCAGCCTTGATTTGCCCGTCACAGCGGCAGGCAAAGGCGCACGCATCACCGGCGCTGTGACCCCGTCAAAACTTGATCTTGGCGCGGCTCAGGAGAGACACGGCGTTGTTGCCATTCTGGCCGCCGAAGTTCATCTGATAAGCGGCGTTGGCCTGCAAGGCGATGGAGTCGCCGAAGAACTCGGTCTTGTAACCGAGCTCGATGTCCGTCTCACGCGCCATGGTCGACAGGAGCTTGTCGCGGCCGAAGAACTGCAGGTCGTTGGACGTGTCGCTGTTGAAGGTGTTCGAGAAGTTCGGCGCCGGGCGGGCGAAAGCCACGCCGAGCGCGTCATTCTTGTTGAACAGACCGTGCTTGGCCACCGCAACGCCATAAGCCTCGGTGTGCAAGCTGGCATCCGGGGCGAAGGCACCAGGGCGCAACTCAAGCTGGGTTGACCCTTCGCTGTACGACGCTGTGGTCACCCAACCGCTGCCAAAGCCGACATGCGCGGTGACACCAAGGGCGTTGGTGTGCGCCGCTCCAAGGCCACCAGTGGAAATACCGAGCACGCCGCCGTGCTCGGTCGTCTGTGACGCCGTGAATCCGACACCGCCCCACTTGGCGAAGTCCCAGCGCATACCGGCAATCACCGACGCCGT
>JBJKRM010000436.1:0-4505 GCA_046704685.1 Rhizomicrobium sp. | reverse complement strand
CCTCCGGTGCGGTGCCGCCGTTCGAACCCGGCATCCTGTCGGCCAAGGGCTCGCTCTATCTGACGCGGCCGACCCTGTTCCACTATGCCGCCACGCCGCAAGCCCTGCGCGCCATGGCCGAGGATTTATTCGCGGTCATCGCCTCGGGCGCGGTGAAGATCACCGTCAACCAGCGCTTCGCATTGGCCGACGCCCGCGCCGCCCACGAAGCGCTGCATTCGCGCAAGACGACCGGGGCGACGGTGCTAATGCCCTGATTCCTATTGTAAGTTCGGACCAGCTTGTCCACCAGTGTCGATGCTGGTAACCTAGCTGGCATGAGTGAAATGCGGAAAATCACGGTTGAGGTTCCAGCCGCCGATCTCGAAGGTGCGCAGGCCTATACCGGCCAGGGCGTGACCGAAACGGTGCGGGCGGCACTCGCCAAGCTGCGCTCGATCCGCGCTCAGCAGGAACTTCTCAAGTTGCGCGGAAAGATCACGTTTTCCATGACTTGGCAGGAGATGAAGTACGACCGCAAATGATTGCTGCCGACACCAGTTCACTTGGTGCGTTCCTGCTTGGCGATTCCGGCGGGGACGTCGATCAAATTGCTGCGGCCATGTCTTCCGGGCAATTGGTCCTTCCCCCTGTTGTCATAACCGAACTGCTCAGCGCATCGGAATCGGAAGCGCTAGCAAGATTGCTTCTCAAGATTGAAATCCTCGAGCCTGGGCGGGAATATTGGCAGCGCGCCGGGCAGAGCCGGCGTTTGTTGTTGCAGAAGGGCTTCAAGGCCAAGGTCGCTGACACGCTGATCGCCCAATCGTGCATCGACCATAATGCTGTACTCGTTACACGCGACGGCGATTTCCGGCATTTCGCAAAACATTGCGGGCTGAAGCTGATCTGAAGCAAAAGGGCGGTGCTTCCCGCACCGCCCTTTGTTCGTTTGCCGTATCTTTTCGCCCCGCATAATGGGGCTGCAAATCACGTGTTCATGCTCTCGAAGAACTCGCCGTTGTTCTTGGTGCCGCGCAGCTTGTCGAGCAGGAACTCGATGGCATCGATGGTGCCCATCGGCGCCAGGATGCGGCGCAGCACATACATCTTCGCCAGCTTGCCCTTGTCGACCAGCAGCTCGTCCTTGCGGGTGCCGGAGCGCAGGATGTCGATGGATGGGAAGACGCGCTTGTCGGCCACCTTGCGGTCGAGGATGATCTCGGAATTGCCGGTGCCCTTGAACTCTTCAAAGATCACTTCGTCCATGCGGCTGCCGGTGTCGATCAAGGCGGTGGCGATGATGGTGAGCGAGCCGCCTTCCTCGATGTTGCGCGCCGCGCCGAAGAAGCGCTTGGGACGCTGCAGGGCGTTGGCGTCGACGCCGCCGGTCAGCACCTTGCCGGATGACGGCACCACCGTGTTGTAGGCACGGCCCAGGCGGGTGATGGAGTCGAGCAGGATCACCACGTCGCGCTTGTGCTCGACCAGGCGCTTGGCCTTCTCGATCACCATTTCGGCGACCTGGACGTGGCGGCTGGCCGGCTCGTCGAAGGTGGAGGAGATCACCTCGCCCTTCACCGAACGCTGCATGTCGGTGACTTCTTCCGGCCGCTCGTCGATCAGCAGAACGATCAGATAGCATTCGGGATGGTTGTGGGTGATCGCCTTGGCGATGTTCTGCAGGATCACCGTCTTGCCGGTGCGCGGCTGGGCAGTGATGAGAGCGCGCTGGCCCATGCCCTGGGGCGAAACGATGTCGATCACCCGGCCCGTCTTGTCCTTCAAGGTCGGGTCCTCGATCTCCATCTTCAGCCAACGCGTCGGATAGAGCGGCGTCAGATTGTCGAAATGGACCTTGTGCCTGATCTTCTCGGGGTCCTCGAAATTGATCGCCGAGACCTTCAGAAGCGCGAAATAACGTTCGCCGTCCTTGGGGCTGCGGATCGGTCCTTCCACCGTGTCGCCAGTGCGAAGGCCGAAGCGGCGGATCTGCGAGGGCGAGACGTAGATGTCGTCCGGTCCTGCCAGATAGTTGGATTCCGGCGACCGCAGGAAGCCGAAGCCGTCCTGCAGCGTTTCCAAGACGCCCGCCCCTGTGATCTCCACATTGCGGTCCGCCAATTCCTTCAGGATGGCGAACATCATGTCCTGCTTGCGCATGGACGAGGCGTTCTCGATCTCAAGCTCTTCGGCGAAGGCCAAAAGATCGGTCGGGGATTTGGCTTTGAGATCCTGCAGTTTCATGGCCTGCAGGCCGTTTTGCACTGTCATGGGAGATGCACCTGGTCGAACACTGATGAGGGTCTCATCCCGCAACTTCGTTTGCGGGAGTGGATTTGGAGGTGTGCCCCTGGCTCTGCGCCAAGACGGTCTGCCAAAAAGGGCGACCGGTTTTCGGGGCTCAATGGGGAACGGCCCGTCTTATACCGCGGTTCGCGGGCAAAGCAAACAGGCCACCCTAAAAAGGTTTTGTGAAGGCCAAAATGACGATGGCGATCATCAGCAGGGTCGGCAACTCGTTCCAAAACCGGAAAAAGCGGCTGCTACGGACATTCCGCTCCTTGGCGAAATCCCGGACAAAAAACAGGTTTGTTACATGGACCCAGGTCAGGATGGCCACCAGCCCCAGTTTCATCTGGAACCAGCCGGCCTGCCACCAGCCGTGGAGCCAGACCATGGTGAAGCCCAAAACATAAACCAGGATCATGGCCGGGGTCATGATGGCCTGGAGCAGACGTTTTTCCATTGTACAAAACCGCCGGTAGTCGGCCGCTCCCGGCTCGGTTTCCATGTGATAGACGAACAGCCGCGGCAGATAGAGCAAGCCGGCCATCCAGGCGATCACCGCGATGACGTGGAATGCCTTGATCAGGGCATAGCCGTTGAGCAGAAATTCCTTCATGCGATCATGCCGCAACAAGCCAGGGATTCGGGACAACTACGCGCGGCTGGTTCGCCGGCAGCCGATTTAAGCACCAGATCGGCGAGGCCGTCGATGAATTCCGGCCGCGCGCCGACCACCGGCGCCCGCAAATAATCGGGCACCCCGCTGTCCCGCGCCAGCCGGCCATACTCGATGTCGAGCTCCACCAGTGTTTCGGAATGTTCCGAGACGAAAGCGATCGGGGCGATGATCACACCTTTGCCTTCCGCTCCGGCCTTGCGGATTTCAGCATCGGTTGCCGGCCCGATCCATTCCAGCGGTCCCACCCGGCTCTGGTAGCAAATCTGCCAATCGGTGATCCCCAATTCCTCCACAATCCCGGCGGCGGTCTGTTCGGTCTGCCACTGATAGGGATCGCCGCGGGCGATCACCTGTTTGGGCAGGCCGTGGGCGGACAACAGCAGACGATACGACACATCCGGCCGTGCCTGGCTCATGGTCTGACGGATCGACCCGGCCATCGCCTTGATGAATCCCGGCAATCGGGGATAGCAGCACACCGTCGTCGTTTTCGCGCTGATGCCGGCCTGCGTTGCCGCCCGGTGCCAGTCTTTCAGAGATGACGCACTGGTGGTCGTCGAATACTGGGGATAGAGCGGCAGCAGCACGACATGATCGGGCGACCAAGCGGCAACCGCCTGCGCGGCATCATCGCTGAATGGCTTCCAGCAGCGCATGGCAATGAAGGCACGTGCCTCATGACCATAAATAGCTTGCTCCAACGCCCGCGCCTGGGCTTCCGTTTCCTCGACAATGGGCGAGCGGCCGCCAATCTTGGCATAGAACCCCCGCGCCACCGGCGCCCGCCGACGGGCAATCAGATAGGCCAGAGGCAATCGAAGAAATGCCGGCAGGGAGATCACCGCCGGATCACGGAACAGATTGCGCAGGAACGGCTCGACCGCCTCAGCACTGTCCGGCCCGCCAAGATTGAACAGAACAATCGCCAGCTTCACGCGCTGCTCCGTACCAACCGCAGGAATTCCTCCACATGCTCGATCGGTGTCATCGGCAGGATGCCGTGTCCCAGATTGACGATAAAGGGTTTGTTGCGCGCAGCACTGAGAATAGCGGCTACGCCATCCTGCAGCGCTTTTCCTCCCGCCACCAAGGCCAGTGGATCGAGATTGCCTTGCAAGGTTTTCCCCAATGTGTTCACAGCCCAGTCGAGCGGCACAGAAGTACCCAGTGAAACCGTATCCACAGCGGTTGCCTTTGCATAGCGCTCAAGACCGGCCATCGTTGCACCGCGCGGAAATCCGATGATCTTCGCACCCGGAACCGCCGCACGGATTTTCTGCACCACAGCCGCTGTCGGTTTCACCACCCAGCGCTCGAACAACCCCGACGGCATGCCGGCAGCCCAGCTGTCGAAGATCTGCACAGCATCAGCACCGGCTTCAATCTGCAAGATCAGATGCTGCGATACACAATCCACCAACAAGTCGATCAACTTCTGAAAGCTGTCCGGATCGCGATACGCCCAGAGTCTCGCCGCCTTCTGCTCGTCATTGCCGCCACCGGCCAGATACACCGCCAACGTCCATGGCGCACCAGCAAAGCCGAGCAAGGCCTTCTC
>JBJKRM010000435.1:0-2619 GCA_046704685.1 Rhizomicrobium sp. | reverse complement strand
TGCGCGACAGAAACCGCATTTCGCTTTCGCCCAGGCGTTCGCGCGTCAGCGGCCGGGTGATGCCGGTTAGAAATTTGAAGCCGGATCGTCCCTGTACGACGACGTTCTGCGCGACGCCGTGATCGTGATTGCCGCGCACGCTGTGCTGGGCTTTGTCGCGCACCCAGGCCACGCACGGCGCCGGCTCCACGCCGTAATCGACCAGGTCGCCCAGGCACAGACAAACGTCGTATGTCTCCGCGGACACCGCTTGCAGGGCCGGCCAGTTCGAGTGAATGTCCGCGATGACGAGAATGCGCATGAGAGAACTATGAAAAAATTCGGAATGTCTCGCTTGACGCCGATGCTCTATATGGAGTATACACAAAGAGATGGGTTAAGGGGAACACGCGAGACCCATTTTTCGCCCCCTTCGGCCGAATCCCCAGGACAGCTCGCCGCCCGCCTACGCTCAACCCCTTGACTCGCGGGGACCGAGCGACCGACGAGATCCCTTGGAACGTTCGGCCGCTCCGTCGCGTCTCAAACTAAAGAACACGGCTCCCTGGCTTGCGATCTCCGTCCAAGGGCGGGAGGGGTAATGCCATGATTACCGAACGTTCATTTCGCCGACTTCCGCTGCGCGATCTGCTGACCGACGCCGAGAAGCGGATACGCGATCTGGTCGAGCATTTCAACGTCACCTGGCTGGCGCGCTTCGCCGACGTGCGCGACCTGAGCCGGCCGATTCGCAAGCGCAGTCATTATCCCACTTTGAACGCCTTGCAGAACGCCTTGCAGAAAGCCATCGACACCAACGCCGACACCCGTCAGATCATCGATTATCTGGTGCAGGAGCTGAGCGAGATTCTCGAACACGCCCGCCGCGAACAGCTGATCCGGCGATGAGGTTTAGCCGTTTGCGACTTAGCGCGGCGCTCGCCAAGCCGCAAGCGGCTAACCAATCCATCAGGGATTCGGGGCTCCGGGCATGAGGATGGGTAAAAGGGACAGGGTCAGGGCCAGCAAGCAGGCCACAATTCCGGCGAGGGCGTAGTCGCGCGGCCGGGAGCCGAATCTGCCGGCTACCCCGACACCGCCGGTGAGAGAGCGGCAGAGCATGCCATTGCCCTCCATCCGAGCGCGGAACAGCCCCCACAGACCCATCGGCAATCCGACTCCACTCAGGACGATCGACGCGTAGCCGATAATAGGTAGACACATAATCAGGACCGAGACACAGCCGAGGACCAGGGCGACGATCCCCATGCGTGCCGACAACGGCATCGGCGGATCCTGGGCTTCGGTCTCCGCGGCCAGGGTGTCCGTCGCGATTTCTTCCGACGAATCCAGCAGGAGTGGGACCGTTAGCACGGCTTCACAGCGGGGGCATGTCACCCGCCGCCCGGCGAGACGGTCGGGAGGATGGATCTTCTTGCGACAGTGGGAACAAACGACCTCTGGCATAACGTTATCTCCGATAGGACGCACTTTCCGTGGCGCGGGACTCTCCGAGCGATCGCTCGGAGACGGTCTCGCCTCCCGTGACGGCAGTCGGCCGACAACGCTGTGGCCTGGGTTTCTGGGGATTGATGGGAACGAGGCGCCGGATGGACCGGATCCTCGACCGCTGAAGGGCGCACCGCCAAGACTTGGCAGATACTTCAACCTATTTTGCTGAGCGATCGAGACCTGTCAATATCCCATTCTCACAATTTTTTTGGCCGGCTCATCCTCAGCGATGCGACGCGACGCCCACTCGCTCCGTCCTCGTTTCCTTCTCCTGATCCAGCAGCGCCTGTTTTCGATCCAGGCCCCAGCGATAGCCGCCAAGACTGCCATCCTCGCGCACCACGCGATGACAGGGGATGACCAGCGATACCGGATTGGTAGCGCAGGCACGGGCCACGGCGCGCGCGGCATTCGGCTGATGGAGCGCGCGAGCGATGTCGCTGTACGAGCGCGTGCTGCCGTAGGGGATGGCACGCAGCTCCTGCCAGACGCGCCGCTGAAACGCCGTGGCGCGCACGTCGAGCGGCAAATCGAGGTGCGGCTGCCGGCCGCTCAGATGATTCACAATCGCGTGGACCCAGGCATGCAGCCCCTCATCATCGCGCTGCACCGCGGCGGCGGGAAATTCACGCGTCAGCTCGGATTCAAGCTCGGCATCGCGGTCGCCAAGGTATACGGCGCGGATGCCGCGTTCGGTGCCGGCCAGCAACACTCGGCTTACCGATCGACGAGACGCCGGTCCTACCGAGCACGCCGCCAACGTGAAACGAATTGTTCCCACACGCATGTTCATCGTCCTCTATCCGAGCCCGAAGCGTCAGCGAGGACCGCCCTTGCTGACGCTTCGGGCTCTGTTCCAATTATCCCTGGGCTTTTCACCGCGCCGAGGATCTGCTACAACGAGATTGGAGAAATTCCCGTCCCAGTTAACCTGGGGACGTTTCGTCAACTGTCCTCGTGTGTGCTAGAGTCTAGCAGCCGGAGAAACCTGTCAGGAGAATGTATGCCCTTACGGATGCGTGTTCACGAACGAGAGCCGATCGGCCTGGCTCTGCGACGCTTCAAAAAGCTGCTGGAACGCAGCGGCATTCAGAAAGAGTAGCGTAAGCGGAAGTATTACGAGAAGCC
>JBJKRM010000434.1:0-2870 GCA_046704685.1 Rhizomicrobium sp. | reverse complement strand
TGTCGACCCGCGACGGCTCTTTCAGACGCTGCACGCTGCCGAACAGCTTTTCGGCGTTGTCGATGGCAATGGCTTCTTTGGCGACGATATCGAGTGGCGGTACGCCTTGATGCGCGGCGGCAATGGCACGCGCGGTTTCTTCGCCATAGGTCTCGCACCAGCGCTCGAACAACCAATCGGGGGTGTTGAGTCGTGCCGCGTCCTGTTCTGCCGTCAACGCTTTGCCTTCGCGGCTGACCCCGCGCAGCACGGCATTGATCAAGGGTTTGAAATGCACCGCCTTAGAATCGGCTTGCGCCAAGCGGTTGGCGCCATCCACCGCGGCGTGCGGCGGCACATCGAGAAAGACGAGTTCACAAGCGCCAGCCAGAAGGATCTCCGGTACCGGCCCGGCGCGGTTGCGGGCCGGCGGCTTGGGAACAAAAGAGCGGATCAGGTCTTCGAGCTGCCCCAGGCGGCGCAGCGTCTCGCTGGCAATGGCGCGCGCAAACCCGGCATCGCGCGGCTCAAGTTTGGCCGTGGCCGCGAGCGCTGCGTCCAGCGGACGGCGCTGGCGCAGGACTTCGGAAAGAATGGTTTGTGCGGCCGACCGTGCCGCAAGGCCCGCCCCTGCTGCGTTCATCCCCAGGGCCCGCGCTTGCGCTCGGGTGTCGACTCGGGTGTCGACCAGGGACCGGACGTGCGAGCTGTTTCGACCGTGTTCGCTCCAGCCATGGCGCGCAAGCGCGCAACCCGCTCCTCGGTCGGCGGATGGCTGGCGAACAGCCCGGCCAAGCCGCCGCCATGCAGCGGGTTGATGATGAACATATGGGCGGTGGCCGGATGGGCCTCGGCTTCCCGGTTGTGGGTGATCTGGGCGGTGTTCTCGATGCGCGACAGCGCCGAAGCCAGCCACAATGGATGCCGCGAAATCTCTGCACCGGCCTTGTCGGCCTCGAATTCGCGCGTCCGGCTGATCGTGGCCTGCACCAGCACGGCAGCAATCGGCGCCACAATGGCGACCAGCAAGACGCCGACGATGCCGAGTGGATTGCGCCGGTCGCCACCGCCAAACCACAAGGCGAAGGTGGCCAGCATCGACACGGCACCGGCGATGGTGGCGGTGATGGTCATCGTCAGGGTGTCGCGGTTCTTCACATGGCCGAGTTCGTGCGCCAGCACGCCAGCCAGTTCGTCGTCATTGACGCGATTCAACAGGCCCGTGGTGACGCAAACCGCAGCGTGTTCGGGATTGCGTCCCGTGGCAAAGGCATTGGGCTGATCATTTTCCACGATGCAGACCCGCGGCATAGGAAGCCCCGCCGCCTGACTCAGGCCACGAACAATGTGCACCAAGCGTGGAGCGGTCCGGTCATTCACCTCCTGCGCGCCATACATGCGCAGGACAACCTTGTCGGAGTTCCAATAGGCAAAGATGTTGCTGCCTGCAGCGAACACGAAGGCGATCAGCATGCCGTTGGGGCCGCCGAGCAGGAATCCGATGGCCAGGAAAAGCCCGGTGAGGGCGGCCATCAGGATACCGGTGCGTATGGTGTTCACGGGGGCGTTCCAGGTCTTTGCTTCGTCTCTGATGTATGGTGTCTTTGGCCCTAGTCAAGTTACGGAAAAAGCATGGCAAAAACGCCCAAATCGGTGATCCAGGCCCGCATTGCCGAAGCTGCCAAGCGGGCTTTGGCCGAAGCGGAGGAACGCCGGCGCGCCGCCGATGCCAAACCGCCTCTGCCCAAGGAACGGGGCGGCCGGGCCGGCCCTGAGCCAACCCGTTATGGCCATTGGGAAAAGAAGGGCATCATTTCCGATTTCTGAGCCGCAAAACCCTGACCGCATTGTGGGTGCATGCGCCGCCTTGCAGACCTGGTCCCGAGGGTCCATCTAAAGGGCGAATTGGAAGCGGTATAAGCATGTTCATCCAGACGGAATCGACACCCAATCCGGCAACCTTGAAATTCCTGCCCGCCCGCGAGGTCATGGGCGAGGGCGCGGTGGCCGACTTCGATTCGCGCGAGGCCGCGCAGCGTTCCCCCCTGGCACGCGCCTTGTTCGAGACGCCGGACGTCGCCCGTGTGTTCTTCGGGTCCGATTTCATCTCGGTGACCAAGAGCGACGGCGACTGGAAACACCTCAAGCCCGCCATTCTCGGCGCCATCATGGAGCATTTCACGCGCGGTCTGCGACTGATCGAGCATGCTGCGGAAGAGCCGGAGGCTGAAAGCGCCAGCGAGGATTCCGACGTCGTGGCCCAGATCAAGGAACTGATCGAAACCCGCGTGCGGCCCGCGGTGGCGCAGGACGGCGGCGACATCATCTACCGCGGCTTCGACGAGGCCTCGGGTGTGGTGTTCCTCCATATGCGCGGCTCCTGCGCCGGCTGCCCTTCGGCGACCATGACCCTGCGCAACGGCATCGAGAACCTGCTGCGCCACTATGTGCCCGAAGTGAGCGCCGTCGAGGCGGTTTAAGAAACGTCCGTAAAGTGCAATGGTCCGCATGAATTGCGGAGGAGCATCGCCGTGGCCGTCAACGATGAAGCACTCGACGTCATCTTCCGGGCGGCGCGCACGCACCGTCACTGGCAGGACAAGCCCGTTTCGACCGCGGTTCTGATGGCGATCTACGATCTGGCACGTTGGGGGCCGACCTCGGCGAACAGCAATCCCATGCGCGTTGTGTTTGTGGTTTCGAAACAGGCCAAGGAAAGGCTGAAGCCGCATCTCGATGCGGGCAATGTCGAAAAGACCATGGGGGCGCCCGCCACGGCGATCATCGGTCATGACGTGGCGTTCGCCCGCCACATGCCGACGCTGAATCCACGCATCACCGACACCTTCAGCGACGTTGCCGCCAATCAAGTAACGGCGTTCCGCAACGGC
>JBJKRM010000433.1:0-4780 GCA_046704685.1 Rhizomicrobium sp. | reverse complement strand
AATGAGGAAGCGCAAACCCGCGCAGGCCTCCGCCACCTGGTACGTGCCGTTGGCGAGTTGAATCAGATTGCCCTCGGCATAGTGCAGAATGCCCAACCAATTGAGCCAGACGTTGATGAACTGGGTGGTGAAGGTCTGCAGCGGCCCGATCAGGTACTCGCCCATCGGCACCAGGAAGAACAGGTACAGACTGGGAAACAGGAGGGTACGATAGACCCTGGGTCCTAGAAGCGCCAGGGCCAGGACCTGGACGAAGGCAATCAGCGACAGCTGCTCGATTTCATTGATCGAGGCGAGCGTTCCGACAAACGACGCAGCAATGATCGGGAGCGAAAGCAGCAACGCGGGCGGGTATGTGACCGGCTTCATGGAGGCCAGCCGGTGCCGTCTTCCCCAGATCAAATAGGCGGACACCGGAATGATCAGGAAGCAGTGCGAATACGTCGGTGACACCCACCAGACTGTGACGGCAGCGACGATGCTCCGCCAGTAAAGTACACCGAGCAGAAAAACGAGGGTGCCGAGCGCAGAAAGATGCAAAGTCCAGGGGGATATGCGCCCGGCGAAGGCTCCTGAAGTACGATAGCTGCTGCTCATTGCGCCCCCTCTCCTAGAGACAACGGCTCTTTGTTCCAGTAACCGATCTGTGCCGACGCATCGGCGCGCGGTTCGCGTTCCACGAGGCGATCCAGGGCACCAAGCGTGTTGGCCCAGTCGTAATCACGTTCGACGCGCTGACGTCCGTTGACGGCAATCCTGTCGCGGTCCGGACCGGTCGCGGCGGCAATCACCGCATCCGCGAAACGCTCCGGCTCGTCTTCCACCCAAAGATCATGTCCAGGAATAACGTCCAGGCCGCGGCTCGCCGGGATGGTAGCCACAACCGGCTTTTGCATCGCCATGCCTTCGAGCACCTTGTTCTGCACACCACGGGCCAGGCGCAACGGCGCCACAACGGCGGCGGCATGGGCCAGATAAGGACGCACGTCCTCCACCCTACCCGTGACAACAGTTGCCTCACGCGGCACCTTCAGCTCCGCGGTCGGCTTAGCACCAACCGCATAGAAACGCGCTTTCGGGAGCTTGGCGCGCACCAGCGGCAGTATCTGCTCTGCAAACCAGACCGCTCCTTCAACATTGGGGCGGTAGTCCATGGTGCCCACCATGACCAATGGCACTTCGTCGTCGGGAAATGGATTGGAAAAAGAATGAACCGGTGAGTTGCGCTGCAGATCAATGCCGTTGGCCACACTGTGCACGCGCCTTTTTGATTCCGGCGCCAGATCAGCAAAAGTCTTGGCCTCGAAAGGCGAAACGAACAACGTCGCCCCGAACGCAGCAGCGGCCCTGCGCTCCAACTGCAAGAGGGTACGGGCCTCACGGCCGAAGACCCATGATTTGGGCCACGTGGCGACGGTCGCGTATTGGCGCCACTTGTCCGAATCCACGTCGACCATGTCGATGATGACACGGTCGGGATCGAAATCCTGACGACCGAGCAGCAGCGGCGCCATCGCCGAACTGAACAGCACGGCGCGATCGATAGGGTGGCGTTTGAGAAGTGCATCGAGCCACTGATCCAGCACGGGACTGGCAAAGTATGACGTCGTCAGCGGGCGTCCGGAGAACCAGGCCAACACCATCCGTCCCAACGCCTGAGCCCGGCTGATCGGCACCAGCAGGCATTCGCCGCCGACCAGCCTACGCAAGGCATTGGCATGCGCCATGTCGGCAGAATCGTCGACGAAGGCGGCCAGATGGACGACGTGCTTTTGCGCCAAGCGCGCCAGCATGTGATAGGCGCGGATTTTTTCGCCCTTGTCCGGTGGATAAGGAATGCGATGCGCCAGGAACAGGATGTTCACGCTGCGCCCTCCCCGAGGAAGATTTCGTCCATGCGCCCCCAGCGGAAGGCGCGCAGAAGCTGCGCCAGCTTAGATTCCATGCGGTCAAGATTGGTGTAGTGACGCAGCCGAGATTTGAAAGACGCATTGGCGATGCGCGGTTGACCGGGATCGATCTCCCACGGATGGAAATAGAACACCAGCGGACGGCGGTCGCTGCGGCGGACATTGCCAAGCGCCAGCTTGTTGAGCCTGTAAGGCAACAGACGGAAATAACCGCCACCACCGCACGGCCAGTTGCGACCAAGCCACCGAGCAGACGTGACCGGAATCTCGAGGAACCCGCTTTCGGCCAGGGGGTGGAAGGCAAAACGCGGGGCTTCCGGAATGCCGTAATTGTCGTGGGCGATCGGATAGGTGCTGGAGCTGTAGCGATAACCCGCACTAGCCAGTGCTTCCAATGCCCACAGGTTACCCCGCATCACCGAAAAGCTCGGAGCACGAAACCCCTTCACGGCGCAGCCGCCAATTTCCTCGAGTACGGATTTCGCGCGGCGCACATCGCTGATGAATTCCGACGGAGATTGACTGTCGGCGCGCCGGTGTTCCGATCCGTGCGAGGCGAGTTCGTGCCCGGCACCAACGATGCGACGCACCATTTTGGGGTAGCGTTCGGCAATCCAGGCCAACGTGAAGAAAGTGCCACGAGCGCCGGCACAATCGAACAGCAAAAGGATACGATCGATATTGCGCTCAACGCGGCATTCGCGCGCCGACCAGGTGGCGCGGTCAATCACATCGAAGAACGCTTCCACCTGGAAGTAGTCCTCCACATCAACAGTAATTGCGTTGAGATCGCCGCCGGTCGGTGCAGCAGGCCGTTGCCGCCATCCTGCGATGACAGAATCAGAATCGGCACTGACGGCTACTGTCCTCGCATCCATTCCGCTATCCGCGTCCGGCGCGGCCAGGATCGATCATGTCCACCAAACCGGACGCCAAACGGCGCAGAGACTGCTCCTGATGGTTGACACGGCTTTCCAGCGTCTCAACCCGGGTCGACAAGTTCGGATTCGCGTTGGCGTTGTCCATGCGCGTGAGATAGTTGTCGTCCATGCCGGCCGCCGGCGTCAGAGAACGCCCCGCATATTCCTCACGTAGATCGGCAGCGACACGAGCAACATCATCCGCTCCGAAGACGTGCATGTTGTCCAGGAAGCCGAGTAGCAACAAACGGCTGCACAGCGTGTTGATCTGGCGCGGCATACCAGCTGTAGCGTTAAAGACTGTATCAACCGCGGCGTTCTCGAACTTCGGATCCCCCTTCCAGCCCGCATGCTTCAGGCGATGGGAAAGATACTGCCCGACCTCCTCACGGCTCATCGGGCCCAAATGATAGGAGGCAATGACGCGCTGGCGCAGCTGTTCCAGGTTGGGATGACCGAGCGTTTCGCGAAACTGCGGTTGCCCAACCAGGAAGATCTGGCAGGGTGAATGCGAATTGATCTGGAAGTTGGACAACATGCGCAGTTCTTCGAGCGCGCTAGCGGAGAGGTTCTGGGCCTCGTCGACAATCAACAAAGCCTTGCGGTTGCTGCGTTCCAGCGATTCGAAATAGTCCTGCAGGCACAGAAGAACGGCGTCTTTCTTCTCCGGAATGTCGCGGATCTTAAAGGCCGAGCACACCATGCGCAGTAGCTCCACGCCGGTCAGCAGCGTTGTCACCACATGCGCAGCAACCACCTGCTCCCGGTCGACCGTGGCGCAAAGGCGTTGGACGATAGTGGTCTTGCCGGCGCCAACCTCTCCGGTGATGACTATGAAGCCCTCACCCCGGCTGATGCCGTACATCAAATGCGCCATCGCCTGCTCATGGACTTTGCTTTCGAAATAAAAGCGGTAGTCCGGCGTGAGCAGGAACGGTTCAGCTTTGAGGCCGTAGAACTCCGTATACATGGTTGCCGTCATTCCCGAGTATCACTTCTCGGCGTAGTTGTAGTAGTACGGGTATGGCGTCGGTCGCTGCCACTCCGGCGACTTATTGAATACGAGACTGATGCTGGGACACGCGGCCACTCCGGTCAGCGCCTCCTCAACGTGATGGCGCGCCACTTGGCCCGCCGCAACCACCATGATCAAATGGTGCACATGCATTGCCAGAGCAGAGGGTTCGGCGGTTGCCAGCACTGGCGGCGCATCAATGACCACAACACTTTCGCGGAAGCGGCGCGACAGCGCGGAGCAGACATCCGCCATTCGCTGACTGGCGAGGAGTTCCGGCGATGAGTCGTCTCGACGCCCTGAGAACAGGACATGCAAATTGGGAACGTCGCTGCACCGCTTGAGCACTTCGTCGACCTGCTGGCGCCGACCTGTGAGCAGATCCAGCAGGCCTTCTTCCGGTGCCCCCTGGAAGAACTGCGCGATCGAGGCCCGTACCACATCGCCATCCACCAGAATGACCTCAAGGTTCCGCTCGGCCGCCAGGCAAATGGCTAGGTTCAAGGCCGTGTAGGTCTTTCCCTCCCCCGCCAATGCGCTGGTGACCATGACGATATTGCGCGTCGTGGCCTTGGTCTCGGGATCGCGAGTCAATGGCAATAGCTTGCGCTTGATCGACCGGAATTCGTTATAGGTGACGGAGGCTCGATTGTCCGGGGTAACCATGCGCGCTTCACGCAAGTGGTTGATATTGAGGCGCAAAGCGCTTGCCACCGAATGCGTCGCCGGACGTGCCGACGGTGGGCTGCTGGCGCGCTGGGGTGTAGGCACAGGCTCACGCACAACCTCGCGTTGCGGAGGCAAAGGCTGTTCACGCTGCGGCGTCGCGGGCTGCTCACGCAGGTCCATCGTCGGCTCGTGCCGTTCCTCGGCCACCGGAGCGTCGCCTTCAGCCGCCTGCCAGCGCTTCAACGCCGACTGCTGCATGGCCCGTT
>JBJKRM010000432.1:0-8405 GCA_046704685.1 Rhizomicrobium sp. | reverse complement strand
GCTGGGAGCCACGAATGAATCGCATGTCGTATCCATCGGGGGCCGGCCCCGTCGTGCCCGGCGCCGCTGTCGTGCCGGGGCGCGGACAGCAGGTCGAAACGCAGAACACCCGCCCCAGGTCCGACGACGGCCACCACATCCTCCTGGTCGAGGACGAGTGCAGCGTGCGCGATCCGCTTTCCCATTATCTGCAGCGCAACGGCTTCCGCGTGACCACGGCGAACCATGCCTTGGAAGCCCGCCACCTGCTCGGCCGCTACAAGTTTGATCTCGTCATCCTCGACATCATGATGCCCGGCGAGGATGGGCTCAGCCTTTGCCGGTCGATCCGCGAGAAGCTTGACATCCCCACCATCCTGTTGTCGGCCAAGTCCGAGGAAACCGACCGGATCATCGGGCTCGAGATGGGGGCCGACGACTATGTCGTGAAGCCGTTTGCGCCGCGCGAGCTTCTGGCCCGCACCAAGGCGGTGATCCGCCGGGCGCAGTGCGTGCCCCGGTCGCGCCGCATGCCGGTGCAGAAGACCATGCAGTTCGGCTCTTGGAAGCTGATGACCGGAGCGCGGCAGCTTCTGGGCGACGACGATGTCGTCGTGCCGCTGTCGACCGGCGAATTCAACCTGCTGCTTGCCTTTCTCGAGCGGCCCCACATCGTGCTGACGCGCGATCAGCTCCTCGACCTCACACAGGGCCGCGAGGCCTCCGCCTTCGACCGCAGCATCGACAACCTGATCTCCCGGGTGCGCAAGAAGATCGAGCCGGATTCCAAGAACCCGACCTACATCAAGACGGTCTGGGGCGGCGGCTACAGCTTTGCCGCCGAGGTGCAGCTGGTGTGATCAAATTCAAGCGCTTCACGATCGGCACCTGGAGCACCTTCGGACAGACGGCGCTGTTGATCTTCGCCGCCTTGTTCGTGGCGCAGGCCTTCGCCATCCTGGTGATGCGATCCGTGATCGATGAGTGGAAGCACTCCTATATCGAGCAGCCGACCATCAACCGCTTCGCCGATGTGGCGCAGAAGATCCAGTCGGCGCCGGCCAAGCAGCGCGATCAGATCCTGTTCGCCACCAGCCAGATGGGCGAGCAATTCTGGCTGGCGCACGATGTTCGTTTTGCGCTGTTCAAGCGCCAGACGGTGCTGGAGGACAAGCTCTCTGCCGCTCTCAAGAAGCGGTCCGTGCGTTTTTCGGCAGTGCTGGCATCGCGCGGCGGCCACTTCAGAGGGTGGTTCTCGATGTTCGGCTTCGATCACGGACCGGCGGGCGCCACGCCGCCGGGCGGACCCGGGATGGACGACGGCGTCATGGTCTCGCCGCCGCAACCGCCGCATGCGGACTGGCAGGGCGGCCCCCCTCCGCTGGCGAGGGGGCAGAGCGCTGCTGTTCTGCCGGATAACCAATGGCCTCGGCACGGTGGTCCACACGACGCGGCCTTCTCCCGCGGTTTCCACAAAGGGCCCGGTGGACCGCCTCCGGGGCAGATGCACGACGATGTGAACCTTGCCGCCCTGATGGCGAACGGCGATTGGCTGGTGGGGCGCTTCATGGTGCACCGGTCCGTCCCGCTGTTGCTCAACCCCATCGTGATCTCGCAGATCGCGTTGTTCCTGATCCTGCTTGCCGCATCGCTGTTCTGGGCATCACGGATCTCAAGGCCGTTGCGCATTCTGGCGCGCGCCGCCGAGGTGCTGCGGCCGCAGGAGAATTTCGAGCCGATCTCCGCGAAGGGGCCGCGCGACGTGCGGACCGCCATCACCTCCTTCAATGCCATGGCGCGGCGGGTTCATGATCTGGTCAAGGAAAAGGACCACATGCTGAGCGCCATCGGCCATGATCTGCGCACGCCGCTGGCGTCCTTGCGGATCCGGGCCGAGACCATCGAGCCCGAATCCGAGCGCGAGCGGTTCATCGAGTCGCTGGACGAGATGACCAAGATGGTGGAGGAAATCCTCGGTCTGGCGCGACTGGGGCATTCCAAGGAGCCGCACCAGCTGGTCGATCTGGCGGCGCTGGCCGATGCCGTGGTCGAGGAGTTCCGGGCGCTGGGCAAGGATGTCGGCTTCGTGGAAGCGCCGCGCACGCCGGTCATGATGCAAGTCGGTCCGGTGCGCCGGGTGCTGCGCAACCTGATCGACAACGCCGTCAAATACGGTGGGAAAACGCAAGTTTCGGTGCTGGATACCGGGACGGCCGTCGAGCTTTGCGTGGAGGATGAAGGCCCCGGCATCCCGCTGGAACGGTTGAGCGAGGTGGTGCAGCCCTTTACCAGGCTGGAGCATTCCCGCAGTCGGAGCACGGGAGGGATCGGCCTCGGCCTGTCGATTGCCGATGCGATTGCCAAGAGCCAGGGCGCCGAGTTGATCCTGCAGAACCGCAGCTCGGGCGGGCTGCGCGCCATCGTCCGGTGGCCGCGATCACCCGCGGCGGGCACATAAGCCATTCCGAAACTGGCGGTGATGTTGGCGCGCTTGATTTGCTCCGCTTTGACGAGGTCCGTTTGGATGGGCGGAAAAATGTTCGTTGGTTTGTTGCGGTTTGGCGTTCGTCGCTGGCCGCGCGGGGCTTGCCTTGAGGGACCATTTCCTCCCCTTTGGGCATTGACTGCCGGCCCCCGATAAACGGGGGCCGGCCTTTTTCTCCGGTGTGAGCGCCTGTCGTCGCGCAATGCCCACGCGCTATGATGCGGCCCGCGATTCCCCCTCCGGAGTGAAAATGATGATGGTCAGACGCGGAATTCTTGCCGCCGCACTCCTGGTGGGGCTCACCGCGGCGCAGGCCAAGCCGGCGGAGCTGATGCCACAGCTGCGGCACGCGCACGGTACGACGCAGCTGATCGTCGACGGCAAGCCGTTCCTCGCCATCGGCGGTGAGCTGAACAACTCCAGCGACTCCAGCGCCGCCTTCATGAAGCCCGTGTGGCCGAAGCTCAAGGCCATGAACCTCAACACGGTCATTGCGCCGGTCTCTTGGGAGAGGATCGAGCCGGTCGAGGGCCATTTCGATTTCCGCAGCGTGGACCGGCTGATCGGCAACGCCCGCAAGCACGGCATGCATGTGGTGCTGTTGTGGTTCGGCAGCTGGAAGAACTCGATGTCGAGCTATGTCCCGGCCTGGGTGAAACGCAACGAGCAGCGCTTTCCGCGCGCCGAGCGCTCCGACGGATCGGGCATGGAGATCCTGTCCGCCTTCAGCCGCAGCAATCTCGATGCGGACGTCCGCGCCTTCACGGCGCTGTTGGCCCACATCCGGGACATCGACGGCGCCAAGCACACGGTGATCGCCGTGCAGCCGGAAAACGAAGTCGGCATGATCCCGGAAGCGCGCGACCACAGTGCCGCGGCCAACGCCGCTTTTGCGGCGCCCGTGCCGGCGGCATTGACGGATTATCTCGCCAAGCACAAGGACGCGCTGGTGCCATCGCTGCGCGCGGCGTGGGTGTCGCATGGTGCCAAGGCCGGCGCCAGCTGGGAGGAAACCTTCGGCCCGGGCCTTGCCACCGACGAGTTGTTCACGGCCTGGACGGAAGGGCTGTACACCGGCAAGGTCGCAGCGGCGGGCAAGGCGGTCTATCCCCTGCCGATGTATGTCAATGCCGCTCTGATCCGGCCGGGTTACAAGCCGGGGCAGTATGTCAGCGGCGGGCCGCTGCCACATCTGTTCGACATCTGGCATGCGGCGGCGCCGGCGCTCGATTGGCTGTCGCCCGATCTTTACTTCCCCAATTTCGTCGAATGGGCCAAGCGCTATGCCAAGCCCGGCAATCCGCTGTTCATTCCCGAGACCGGCCGGGCGAACGCCGCGAACATGGCGGCCAACGGCTTCTGGGCAATCGGCCAGCTCAATGCCATGGGCTTCTCCCCCTATGCCCCGGAATTTCTCAGCGCCGACGAGCAGAAGGTTTTGGGAAGCGCCTTCGCCATCCTCAGACAGCTGTCGCCGCAGATCCTGGCGGCGCAGGGCACTGGCCGGATGATCGGCATCCGGCCGCCGACGGCGTTCGACGGCACGCCCGATCTGGCGGCGCAAAGATACACGCTCGGCCACTACACCTTCGATGTCCATTTCAAGAATCCGCCGCCGATCTCCATCGGCCAGCACCAGGAAGTGGCGATGCCCGGCGCGCATGGCGGGCTGATCATTGAGACCGGCCCGGATTCCTTCATCGTCGCCGGCACCGGCATGATCATCTATTTCGGCAGCAACGGCATCAGCGATCCGCTCGCCGGCATCGAATCCGTCTGGGAAGGCCATTACGCCAACGGCCGGTGGGTGCCGGGACGCCTGCTGAACGGCGACGAGACCAACCAGGGCCGTTATCTCCGCGTCCCAACGGGGTCCTTCACCATCCACAAGGTGCGGCTTTATCATTACCACTGAGGCGGTTCGCCGAAGGCGATGACGCCGCAGCAACCGAGTGTTTGCGCCAGCAGGTGGTGCCGGACGGCGCTTTCGGCCGCCGCAATCCTTACGCACGGTTCTCTTCCACCTGAAATACCCTACAGACGGGAACCCGGCCCTCCAGCAAGAGTTACCCGCAAGACCGTAATCCTGGGATTTGAGCCGTGAAATTTCGTCCAACCTTCTTTGTTCTTTTGATCACCTTGACCGCGCTTTGCGTCCCCGTCGCGCAAGCCCAGCCCGCCGCGGCAGCGCCGCCTCCCAGTCTGGCGCCGATGCTGGCCAAGGTTTCGCCGGCGGTGGTGAACATCTCCGTCGAAGGCACCATGAAGGTGCACAATCCTCTGATGCACAACCCGTTCTTCCGGCAGTTCTTCAATATGCCGCAAGGCGGCGCGCTGCAGCATTTCCAGGCCGTCGGTTCCGGCGTCATTTATGATGCGAGGAAAGGCTATGTCATCACCAACGATCATGTGGTGAAGCACGCCTCGCGCATCATGGTGACCCTGTCGGATCGTCGCCAGTTCCACGCTAAGCTGGTGGCTGCCGATTCCCAGACCGACATCGCCGTCCTCAAGATTCCCGCCAAGCATCTCACCGCCATGCCGCTCGGTGATTCACGCAAGCTGAGAGTCGGTGATTATGTCGTGGCCATCGGCGATCCCTTCGGCGTCGGCCAGACCGCCACCTTCGGCATCGTCAGCGCCGTCGGCCGCACCGGCCTCGGCATCGAAGGCTATGAGGACTTCATCCAGACGGACGCCTCGGTGAACCCCGGCAATTCCGGCGGTGCGCTGGTCGACATGAACGGTCACCTTGTTGGCATCAACACGGCGATCCTCAGCCGGAGCGGCGGCAATGTCGGCATCGGCTTTGCCATCCCGATCACCATGGCGAGGCAGATCGCCACGCAGTTGATCGAGCACGGCAAGGTGGCGCGCGGCGAACTCGGCGTCGTCATCCAGAATCTCACGCCCAGCCTGGCGCAGGCGATGGGCCTCAAGCTGACCCAGGGCGTGGTGGTCTCCGACGTGCAGCCGGGCACACCGGCCAAGAAGGCCGGCTTCCAGCCGGGCGACGTGATTACCTCGCTGGATGGCGCTCCGGTGATCGACTCGGGCCAGCTGCGTCTGTCCATCGCGCAGAAGCCGCCGGGCACGACGATTCATCTCACGGTTCTGCGCAACGGCAAGGAACGGACCATCAGCGCGAAGCTCACCGCCTTGACCGAGAAGAACGGCGCCGGGAACGGCAACGGGCAGGGTGGCAATGGCAGCATGCTGGGCCTGGAACTGGGGCCCATCCCGCCCGGATCCAGCGTGACCAAGGGCGCCTACGTCGCACAGGTCGTACCGAACAGCACCGCGGCGGAATCGGGCATCCAGCAGGGCGACATCATCATCGGTATCGGCCATACCCCGGTGACCAACACCCGGCAGGCGGCACGGCTCTTGCGCCATCGTCCGAAGGGCAGGCCGTTGCTGCTGCGGATCTCGCGCCACGGTATGGCGCTGTTCCTCACCATAGGTGGTTAGAGGTGTGCGGGCTCCGCCGGATTTCCGGCGGAGCCCGCGATCCAACATGGACGCGGCCATGAGCAAATCCTTTTCTCCGACCAGGATGGCACTGTTTTCAACGGCGGCTGCGGCCGCCGTTTGCATCTGTGGCCATGCGGCTTTGGTGCATATCGGCAGCGTCGATGTGGGCCCCAGCCCCTCGCTGGCCATGGCCTTTTCCCAGTTCGGCAAGCCGGTGCGCCGTCTTCGTTTCACCGCCCAGAACGACAGCGTCACGTGCCGGTCTGTCCAGGCGATCTACGAGGACGGCACTTCCGACCAGGTGTTCTCCGGACAGCTGCGGCAGAACCAGTCTGTCGATGCCGACGTGCCGGGCCGCTCGCGCGATCTCGACAGCCTCAGCTTCGACTGCCGCACCAACGGCAAGTCCGCCGCCAGCATCGATGTCGTGGCCGATGTCAGCCGCTTCGAGGCGGTCAGTGACCGCGGGCGGGCCGATTTCGGGCACGAATTCTGGCGTGCCGAACGCCGCGGCTGGCGCGCCGTGGCCCGTGCCCAATTCTACGGCCATAACGACCGCGTGACCGCCAATGCCGGATTGCGGGCGCGCCGCGTCGATCGCATTGCGCTGCAGCCGACCGATGGCGACGTGCGCTGCATGCAGGTTTCGGCCACCTTCGGCAACGGCCACACCTATGCGCTTGCATTCGTCAAGGGCGAAGTGCTGCGCCGCGGCCACCTTACCGTGCTCGACCTGCCGGGCCTCAAGCGGGACGTCTACAGCGTGCATTTGCGCTGCAGCACCGTAGGCGGTTCATTCGCCACCGTGCGCGTGCTGGCGCACAGCTGAGACACGTCAGGTGTAGGAATAAGCCGAAAGCCCCCGCCGGTTCTCGTCGACCTTCAGCGTGTAGCTGCGCGAGGGCATGGAACGTTCCGCGCAATTGATGCGCTCGCAGATGCGGCAGCTGACGCCGATCGGCGTGATGATCTTGGGATCGTCGAGGTTCAGTCCATCGGCATAGACCATGTCGCGCGCGTGGGAGAGCGGACAGCCGAGCGCGATGGCAAGGCGCGTGATCCGCGCACCGTAGGGATGGAAACGGGTCTGCCGGCCGATCGGGCTGATGGTCTTGGCGACACAGAAATAGGCGGCGCCGTCCGGCGTCTGGCTGACTTGGATGCGCAGCATGCCCGGGGTGGCGAAGGCGTCGTAGACGTTCCAACGCGGGCAGGCGGCGCCGAAACGGGCCATCTGGATGCCCGAGGCGCTGAAGCGCTTGGAGATGTTGCCGGCCACGTCCACCCGGATGAGATGGAAGGGCACACCCTCCGCGCCGGGGCGGCGCAGCGTTGTCAGCCGGTGGCAGACCTGCTCGAAGCTGGCACCGAAGCGATGCTGCAGCACGTCGAGATCGTGGCGCGTCGCGCGTGCCGCTTCGAGAAAGCGGGAGTAGGGCATCATCACCGCCGCGGCGAAATAATTGGCCAGCGCCGTCCGGGCGAGCAGGTCGGCCTCGCCCGATGTGAATTTGCCGCGCGCCGCCAGCGCCGTGAGGTCGTTGCCCCAGCCCAGAAGCGCAATCTGGCAGGCCAGCTGGAAGACGCGGCTCGATAGCGGCAGCATTTCGGAGATGCGCAACTGACGCTGCAGCGGGCGATATTCGCGCAATGTGTCGCCCATCACGTCGCTGGGCAGCAGCGCCACGCTGACGGCAAAGCGCGTCGCCAGGGTGCGGATCAATCCTTCATAGAGATGCTCGAGCGAAAGATCGTGCTCCGCCCACAGCGATTCAGCGGCGAGTTCCAGGCTGTGGAAGTAGTTGCTGTTGATCTGCAGGAAATCGGAGACCTCTTCAGAGGGCATGCCGCTGGTCAGGCTGCTGATGTCGCCCGGTGCGGTCTCCACTGCGGGGCGCGCGCCTCCGTCGGTGCGCCGCGCCGCATGGTAGAGGGTGAGAATGGCACGGCCGATGGCCGGCGAGGTGGTGAGAAGGTCCTTCACATCGCCGACCTTGATGCCGTGCACGTCAAACAGCGGATCGGAGAGCGCCTCCATCACTTCCGACAACAGGCGGGCATCGTCGTCCTGGTTGAACGCCGCGATGTCGACGGCAAAGCGTTGCGCCAGCTTGAGCAGCACCGAAGCGGTCATCGGCCGCTGATTGTGTTCCAGCAGGTTGAGATAGGTCGGGCTGATCTCCAGCCGCTGCGCCATCTGGGCCTGCGTCAGCTTCTGCTCGACGCGCAGGCGGCGGAGTTTTGCTCCCAGGCGGGTCTGCACCATTCCCGGCACCTTTGTTGATTTACACACTTACAGATTTACAAACTTGTTCTGTCATGTATATAACAAATTTTCTTTTGAAAATCATATACTTATTGCCTTGTCTGGAAAAGTCCCAATACTGAACTGCAAGAGAAAATGCAAGGAGCCGACGGTGAATTCAGGGCAAACAGACGGGTTCAAGGGAATCCAGCGCAACTACAG
>JBJKRM010000431.1:0-7968 GCA_046704685.1 Rhizomicrobium sp. | reverse complement strand
CAAGAAGGGCGCCCGGGTGCGCCTCAACGGGCTTGGCATCCTGGTGGTCAGGAAACGTGCGGCGCGCATGGGCCGCAATCCCGCCACCGGCGAGCAGATCAAGATCAAGGCGTCGAAGAAAGTTGCCTTCCGCGCCGCGAAGGAACTGAAGGAGTCGATCTGATCCCTTCTTCACGACCGACTGATCCGGCCGGGCAGGAGACTGCCCGGCCGTTCTTTTGGGCGGCCGCGCGTCCCGCGTCGGCCTGGCTGAGCGCAACGAAGGAACACGCGAAATCACCGGCGTTTTCGGGATATTTCGCGGCGATCCGATCCGGCGCCCCGATCTGGCGCAAGATGGCGCGGCTTCATCTTGCCCTGCGCCCGGCCGCGCGATAAGCCTCTCTCCCGGTTTTGGTCTCTCCAATTCAGAAAGGCATCTTCATGGCACGCCCGAAAATCGCGCTGATCGGCGGTGGTCAAATCGGCGGCACGCTCGCCCATCTTGCCGGCCTCAAGGAGTTGGGGGACGTCGTTCTGTTCGATATCGTCGATGGTCTTCCGCAAGGGAAATGTCTGGACATCGCCCAGGGCGGCGCCATCGAGGGCTACAACAGCCATTATCTCGGCACCAACACCTACGCCGACCTCGCCGGTTCGGATGTGGTGATCGTCACGGCCGGCGTTCCGCGCAAGCCCGGGATGAGCCGCGACGACCTGTTGCAGATCAATCTCAAGGTGATGGGCGCGGTCGGCGAGGGCATCAAAAACTATGCCCCGGATGCCTTCGTCATCTGCATCACCAACCCGCTGGACGCCATGGTCTGGGCGCTGCGCACCTATGCCAATCACCCGCACAACAAGATCGTCGGCATGGCCGGGATTCTTGACAGCGCCCGTTTCCGTCACTTCTTGGCCGAAGAGTTCAAGGTCAGTGTCGAGGACGTCACGGCCTTCGTGCTGGGCGGACACGGCGACTCCATGGTGCCGATGCCGCGCTTCTCGACCGTGGCCGGCATCCCGCTGCCGGAGCTGGTCAAGATGGGTTGGACCACCGAGGAGCGGCTCGCTTCCATCATCCAGCGCACCCGCGGCGGCGGCGCCGAGATCGTCGGCCTGTTGAAGACCGGCTCGGCCTTTTATGCCCCGGCTTCTTCGGCCATCGAGATGGCCGAGGCCTATCTCAAGGACGAGAAGCGCGTGTTGCCGATGGCGGCCTATGTCAATGGCCCCTACGGCATTAAGGATCTGTATGTTGGCGTGCCTGTCGTCATCGGCGAGGGTGGTGTCGAGCGGGTCGTGGAATTGAACCTCATGCCCGAGGAAAAAGCCGCATTGGACAAGTCGGCCAATGCCGTGAAGACTCTGATCGATGCCTGCAAGACGCTGGACCCCAAGCTGGGATAGGAGCCTGCGATGAAAGCATTGGCAGTGGCATTGCTGATGCTTTCATCCGTTGCCGCACAGGCGGCCACGCTGACGATTCACGTCGAGAATATCGCTCGCAAGGGTGGCACTTTGCGGCTGTCCTTGTACGACCAGGCCACGTGGTCGCAGTCCAAGGATCATCCGTTGCAGAGCGCCAACGTCCCGGCCGTGGTTCCTGAGACCACGGTGACGCTGACGGACATCAAGCCCGGCGTGTACGGCATCAAGCTGTTCCAGGACGCCAACAACAACGGCAAGTTCGACCAGAACTTCTTGGGGCTGCCGGAGGAGCGCTACGGGTTCTCGCGTGACGCCAAGCCCATCCTGAGTGAGCCGGGCTTCGACCGGACCAAGTTCACCGTCAAGGACGGTGACAACGCGATCACCATCCATCTGCAGTAACGCCCGCGCATATCATGTGATTGGTGCCGCAGCCGCCTTTTGCGGCAGCCACCGGTCATGACGGCCCCGCGCCGCCGGGCGCATTTTGCTGTATGGATGGCGCGCCAGCGCGGGTCAATTGCCCTGGCGGGCCGGATTGATTATGAGGTCCCCATGATCCCCCATCTGGAAACGGACCGCCTGCTTTTGCGCGAGATGCGAGAGGGGGACCTTGAGGCCTGGGCCTCGTTCATGGCCGATCCCGAAGTGGTGCGCTATCTCAACGGCACGCCGCAGGCGCGTTCCGATGCCTGGCGGTCCATGGCCCTGACGCTTGGCCATTGGCTGTTGCGCGGCTATGGCCTGTGGGCGGTCGAACGCAAGTCCGACGGCGCCTTTCTGGGGCGCGTCGGTATGCACAATCCCGAAGGATGGCCGGGATTGGAGGTCGGCTGGACCCTGGGCCGTCCCTATTGGGGCCATGGCTATGCCACCGAGGCGGCGGCCGCCTCCATGCACTATGCGTTCCTGACCCAGCCGGTGGACAAGGTGATCTCCTGCATCGATCCCGAGAACAAGGCGTCCCAGGCGGTCGCCATGCGCCTGGGCGAGACCAAGGGGCCGCCGCGCCAGATTGTGATTTCCGGCCGCTCTTACCCGATCGACATCTGGTCCATTTCGCGTGAGGACTGGCAGAAGCGCCCATGAACGACGCCACGGTCTATCGCCACCGCGACTTCCTCTCCTTTGCAATCGGACGTTTCTTCGCCACCAGCGCCATGATGGTGCAGTCGGTTGCCATTGGCTGGCAAGTCTACGACATGGAGCGCACGCCGCTGGCCCTCGGCCTTGTCGGCCTCTGCCAGTTCGGTCCGATGTTCCTGCTCACGCTGCCGGCCGGCGAGATTGCGGACCGCTTTGATCAGCGCCGCGTCCTCAGTGCCGCTTATGTTGTGCAGGCGGCCTGCGGCGGCTTGTTCCTCCTGCTGAGTCTCATGCACATCACCAATGCGCTGCCCTTTTATGGGGTGCTGCTGCTGTTCGGCGCCGGGCGCGGCTTCTCGGCGCCGGCCGGACAGTCGCTGCTCGCTTTCCTGGTGCCGCAGGAAAAATTGGCGCGCGCCATCGCTCTCAATTCCTCGGTTTTCACGGTGGCGGTGATCGCCGGACCCGCGCTGGGCGGCTTTCTCTATGCCTTCGGACCGTGGGCGACCTACGGGCTTTGCGTGTTCGGCTTCCTCACCGCGGCGGTCCTGATGGCTTTGCTTGGCGGCCGCAAGATCGACCGCACCGCCGGAGGGCAGATGAGCCGGTTCGAGCGCGTGGCGGAAGGCATTCGTTTCGTTCGCCACCGGCCGGTGGTTTTCGGGGCCATCTCGCTGGACCTCTTTGCCGTTCTGCTCGGCGGCGCCACCGCGCTGCTGCCGGTCTATGCCCGCGATATCCTGCATACCGGTCCGTTCGGACTCGGCCTGTTGCGCAGCATGCCGGCCGCCGGCGCGGCGGTGGTGGCACTCGGCCTGGCGCATCGCCCGATCGCGCGCCACATCGGCATCAAGATGTTCTCCGCCGTGATGGTGTTTGGCATCGCCACCATCGTGTTCGGTCTGTCGACCAACTTCTATCTGTCGCTCGGCGCGCTGTTCGTGCTCGGCGCCTCCGACATGATCAGCGTCTTCGTGCGTCAGGCATTGGTCAACTTCGCCACGCCTGATGCCATGCGCGGCCGCGTCGGCGCGGTGACCATGCTGTTCATCGGCGCCTCCAACGAGCTCGGCGAGTTCGAATCCGGCATCACCGCGGCCTGGTTTGGCACCATTCCGGCCGTGATCATCGGCGGTCTCGGCACGCTGGCCGTGGTGGGAATCTGGATGAAGCTGTTCCCGCCGCTCCGCACGGTCGATCGCTTGGCCGAGGTGCAGGTGAGTCCAGACGCGCCCGTTTCGTAGTTACCAGCGATAGCCCACCGATGCGAAGGCGCCGCCGGGCTCGGCATTGAGGTTGGTATAGAACCCTATCCGCTTGTGATAGCGCGTGGTGATGAACTCGTTGTAGATCAGCGAAATGCCGAAGCTTGTCGCCACGTCCCACCAGTGATGCTTTTGGGCATCGACGCGCGACCATCCCACGAAGGTCGCCGCCGCATAGGCCGGAACGCCGTACTCCCAGCCATAGCGCTGCCACAGGAACTGCGCCGGGGCGAAGGCCACGGCGGCGGTATCTGAAGGAAACGAATTCCAGCCGCCACCGTGCTTGGTGCACGGCTCGGCGAAGGGGCGGCACTCTTTGACGACCTGCTTCAGGCCGTAAGCGGTCCCGACCGTCAGAGCGGTGGAGACGACAAGCTGGGCGGTTCCCGTCCAGTCCTTCTTCCACACCGTGATGCCGCCCGCCACCAAGGGCAGGGCGACCGCCACGGCTTTGCCCGCTTTTTCGGAGGACAAGGCATGGGATGGAACCGCCAAAGCGGCAAAGGCAATGCATAGCGCCAAGCGATTTTTCATAGGAGGCCACCCCAATGGTCTGATCGTCACTATGATTCAAATTGCGACAACGGGCAATGGCGCCTTACCAGCGATAACCCACGGTGGCGAAAAGGCCCCGACCGTCACTGTCGAAATTCGTGTAGACGCCGCGCTCATACGGCTTGTGATATTTGGTGGTGAAGATCTCATTCATTCCCCAGGCCAGCGCCGTCGTGGCGAGCCCGTCCCAGATCTTGTTCTGCTTGGCTTTCTGCAGAGCGTAACTGGGGTATTTGGAGATGATGAACATCGGCAGTCCCCATTCCCAGCCATAGCGCTGCCACATGAAGGAGGAGGGCGCCGATGCCAGCGCCGTCGTGGTGGAGGGGAAGGAATCCCAGCCGCTGCCGCCGGGGGTGCAAGGTTTGGCGTAGGGCCGGCAGGATTTGACGATCTGTTTGAGACCGTAAGCTGCCGCATAGGTCAGTCCTGTGACGACGGTGAGCTGGGCCAGGCCCTTCCAATCCCTTTTGTAGATGGCAACGCTGCCGGCGATGACGGGCATGGCGTAGGCCGCCACCGTGCCAGATGTCTTCCATTGTGAGCGCGAAAACGCCTGCGAAGGGCCTGCAACCAGGCCTGCTAGGGCGAGCGTCAGTACCAGCGTGCGCAATCTCAGCATAAGGCCCCCAACCGCCGGAATGGTTCGTAGGTGAAACTTTTATAAGCCGAACGCGACAGGAATGCTGCGTCAGCTTTTGACGAAAATGTCGACGCGGTCCAGCGGACCATTGTCTTCCACGCCGCCAAGCGCGTAGACGTCGATACGCTCCGACGGGACGCCATCATCGATCAGAAGCTGCCGGATCACCAGCGCCCGCTTCAACGAAAGCCGCCTTGTGTCGGACGATTTCTCGCCGCGCATCCCGCCATAGGCCCTGAGTTCGACGCGGGCCGCCGGATTGTTCAGGGCGTTGTTCAGCGAATCCGCCAGTTTGCGCACTTCCGCCACGGCCGAATTGGAAGGATCGGTGGCGTCCGGCGCAAAGGTGATGGTGTCGCGCGGGTGTCCCGGCGAAGCGTGGTGCTCGGTGCGATGCGCCTCGTGATGTGGCGGTTCGATACTGGCGCTGCGGACCGGCTTTTTGACCGGTGCCGGCTTTTCGACACGGTGCGGCTCGGCGGCTTACTCGAGCGCCGGCTTCTTCGGCGAAGGCGTCACAGCCGCCGCCTTCTTGGGCGCCTGCTGTTGCACCGCCTGTTGCGACGACATCAGGTCGTCGAAATTGGCGAAGCCGCTGAGCGGAGCGCTTTGTTTCGCGGGTGCGGCGGCAACCGCGCGCTTGGTCTTATGCGGACGCGGGGGTGTTGAAGCGACATGGGTTGGAGGTTTCGCCGCCCTGGCCTCGGAAGAGGGTCTGCGGTGATGCTTGGACGGCGGATGCAGCTTGATGGGTTTGCGATGGAACTGCCAAGGCTGCCGCAGCGGCGGCACCACCCGCTCCTGTCCGGTCCCCGGGTCATACAGCACCTGCCCCTGTTGGGGGTAGACGGTGACGTCGCTCTGGGCCGCGGCGCAGGACAGCGCAGCGATCGCCACGAAAGCGCTTAGGGCAGGGACAATGCGCATCGAATCAGTGGAGCCCAACAAACCGGGCCGGAACCATAGTCACCTCGGCCCCGCCCCTCAACTCTTGGTCTCCTGCGGCGCATCTTTCAGAATTTTAAGGAGCTGCGGGTGCAGTGCCTCGTTGGCGGCAAGCACATCATGGGTTTTCAGAGGGTCGGGGCCGTTGTCGAGGTCGGTGACGATGCCGCCCGCTTCGCGCACCAGAAGGATGCCGGCCGCGATATCCCAGGGGTTGAGGACCCGTTCCCAATACGCGTCAAAACGCCCCGCCGCCACATAAGCCAGATCAAGCGAGGCCGCGCCGCAGCGGCGCACGCCGGTGGTTCTGGCGATGATGGTGCGCACTTCGGCCAGCGAGCGGTCGTGCAGGTCCTGGTCGCCCTTGCCCATGAAGGGGATGCCGGTGGCGATCAGCGTCTCGGCAAGGTTCTTGCGCACGGCGACACGCAGCCGCTTGTCGTTGAGGAATGCGCCATGGCCCTTCTCGGCGACGAACATATCGTCGGTCACCGGGTTGTAGACCACCGCCGACTGCAGCTGGCCTTCGCGCTCCAGGGCGACGGAGATGGCGAACATCGGCACGCCGTGCAGGAAGTTGGTGGTGCCGTCGATCGGATCGATGATGAAGCGGTGGCTCTTGTCGGGCCCTTCGCGGACGCCGGTCTCTTCGCCAAAGAAGCTGTAGCCGGGGCGGGCCTTCGACAGTTCCTCGATCAGGATGCGTTCGGTGCGCTCGTCGGCATTGGAGACGAAGTCGGCCGGTCCCTTGAGCGAGATCTGCAGGTTTTCCAGCTCGCCGAAATCGCGGATCAGCGGGCGGCCGGCCTTGCGCGCGGCCGCAATCATCACATTGAGGACAGGGGAAAGGTAAGGCATCAGATTTCGGCTCTTTTCACATAGCTGCCGTCTTCGGTGGAGACGATGATCTTGGTGCCGGCTTCGATGAAGGGCGGCACCATGGTCTTCACGCCGTTCTCCAGCACGGCGCCCTTGTAGGACGGCGCGGCGGTTCCACCCTTCAGCACCGGATCGGCCTCGACGACGGTCAGCACCACTTGCAGCGGCATCTGCACGCCAATCGGCTTATCCTCATAGCTTGTCACCATCACCTTCATGCCGTCGGTGAGGAAGGCGGCGCGCTCGCCGACGAAATCCCTCTGCAGCTCGATCTGCTCGTAGGTGTTGATGTCCATGAAGGTCAGCATGTCGTCCGAGGCGTAGAGGAACTGGTAGTCCTTCTTCTCGAGATAGACTTCATCCACCGTCTCGTCGGAGCGGAAGCGCTGGTTGAGCTTGGTGCCGCTGGTGATGCTCTTGAGCTCGACCTGATTGTAGGCGCCGCCCTTGCCGGGCTTCACCGCTTGGGTCTTCACCGCGATCCACAACCCGCCATCGTATTCGATCAGCGTGCCTGGGCGGATTTCATTGCCGGCAATTTTTGCCATGAGAGTCTCTTTTCGGTCTATCGCTTCACTACTTGAGACCGGGGAAGCGCTCCCGGCACGAAAGTGGTCCTGAGAAGTGGGGCAGCCCCACTATATCATTGTCATCCCGGACGCGCCCGAGGCGATGGCGCCGTTTGGCACGTGGGCGCGTTCCGGGACCCACCCCGATATTGCTCAGGTTTCCAAGTTGGCCCCGGGCCTCGCGACCTTCGTTTCGCTCAGATCGCTCGCCCGGGATGACAGAATTATATTACTTCGACGCCACGCTCTTGCCGATCGAGCCGAGGTCCTTCATCGCCTCTTCCAGGCGGCCGACCACGCCGACTTCGCCGGCCCGCAGCCATTTGCGCGGATCATACAGCTTCTTGTAGGGCGCGTTGGTCTCCGGATCGACCTGGTACTTGAAGGCCTTGGGATTGGCTTCCACTTCGGCCGCCACCGCATGGGCGAAGGCGAATTGCAGGTCGGTGTCGATGTTCATCTAGAACACGCCGTAGCTCACCGCCTCGGCGATCAGGTTCTTTTCCGATCCCGAACCGCCATGGAACACCAGATCCAGGGGCTTGGGGTTGAGATCGTGCTTCTAGGCCACCATGTCCTGCGAGTTCTTGAGGATGATGGGGCGCAGGTAGACGTTGCG
>JBJKRM010000430.1:0-4021 GCA_046704685.1 Rhizomicrobium sp. | reverse complement strand
TCCTCCGACTTCGGCCCGCCGATGAGCCTCAGCGCTCATCGGCGTTGACCGTCGACGTTCTAACTTCGTCTCTAGTTCTTTGCGTCGACCTTATCTAGCCAAACGTCACCCTACATAAAGTATGGTTAGCTATACCGCTAGTTTCACGGGTGGGTGAATCAGTATAAAAAAACGGCCTTAACTTTCGATGTTTTGCGAGGGAGGGGTCTGGGGTGAAATTGAAAAACGCCCGATTGGGCGCAGCAAAAATCGCTCTTCTGGCGATTGTCGTCGTTGGTTTCTATATCAGCGGATGTGGCGGATCCTCGTCTTCATCTCCGCCTGACGGACGGTCACCGAAATTGTCCGCGGGAGCATGCGCGGGAAACGAGCTGTCGTTCTTCAACAACAATTCGTATCCAGTCTGGCTCGCCGAAGCCTACCAGGGCCCGGTCAGTAAGCTCAGCGCGAACACCATCCTGCCTCCAGCGGGCGACTGGGAGATACCGGCGCACGGGAATGCCACGAACATGTGCATGCCGGCAGGATGGACTGGACGGTTCTGGCCACGGACCGAGTGCAACTTTCAAAAATATTTCGGAAGCGACCCCGGCTATAGGAGCTGCACCACCTCCAGCGAGTGCGACTCCAGCCACGTCTGTTACGGCGGCAAGTGCATGCTCAAGTGTAACGTGGACTCGAACGGGGCAAAGCTCTGCCAAAACGATCTTACCTCTAAGGCGATATGTATGCCCGACGGAGCGCAACCGCCCAAGGGTAAGTCCACTTTGCCAGGGGTATGCACTTATTCTGAGGGAACAGTGTGCAAAACTGGTGATTGTTCAGGATTGTACCAATGCTACGGGAAATGGGGCACACTCATCGCGACGGAAGGCGCCACGGGTCCGGTATCATTGTTCGAACCCACTTCGAACAGCAAGACCAGTGTCAACTACGACGTGAGCCACGTTAACGGCTACAATACCGCAATAGCAGTCATTCCGTCCGTGACGCCATCATCAGCGCAACCGGCAAACTGCTACGCACCGGCCTGCACGAGCGATCTGAACAGCAGCTGTCCATCAGATCTCCAGGTTACTGAAGCCCCGACGACAACCCAAAGCAACATTCCGTGCGGCACCGGCACCTATTGTCAGAGCGGGTGGTGTGACACAACCAACGACATGTGCGTCATAGGCTGCAACGACCCGGCGGATCAGTGCGAGACTGCAACCCCTCCACCGGGGTTGGACTGCACATCGACAGTGCCGAACAGTAGCGTCACCTACCAGGATATGTACGAGGCCAAGAACACGGCTGATGGTCACTCCATGAGCTCCGGCAATCAGGGCACTGCTACATGCTGGGGAAGCGCGGACTGCGCGCCGGGCGAAACCTGCAACATGACTGCTGTCACCAGCTTTCCGTCAGGCGTCGGAATCTGCGTGCCCACATCGGGAACGCTCCAACTTCAAACCAACTGCCATCGGCAGCAGGACGTAGGAAACGCCTGCGGTGGGTATCAGTCCGACAAATACCCGAATGCTCTCAATTACCAATGCGTCAGCATCGGTTCCGGAAAGCACGACGTCGCCTGCGTGCCGGCGCAAACCTCGGGACTCGGCACACTTGAGACCGCCCCCGGTCAGCCTCCGCTTTATTCGGCAACCGGCAGCCCATTGAATCCCGCATGGTTGACTGCGGTACAACAGGCTGGCGGCAACGGGACCGCATATTATAAGGCCTTCACGGCGGCCTGCCCACATGAATACGGATGGCAATATGACGACCACGCGGGCGGCTTCGCTTGCCAGGAAGCGAGCGGAAACCCGCCGGTCAATTTCACGATTGTCTTCGGCCTCCTCGGTGTGCCGGCTACGCCATAACGGGTCGGCAGACGCTTCCCGGAGCCGCGGTCTTTCGCCCAAGAGCAGACCCGGAGGTGTAGACGCTGAGGCCTGCGACGTGACTGTTGGCGCAAGCAGAACTCACTGATCAGCAAAGGGGCGCATGGCTTTGAGCCATGCGCCCCACGCGCGTTACGTGGCGATCAAGTCGCCTGGTTTACTTTCCTCTAGCGTCGGACTATCGCGCCGGTGTTCGGATTCAGGATAAGACGACGCGCACCGAGATCGTGCTGACTAAAGTCGAACATGTTATCCAGACTTCCGGACAGAGTATCGAACGAGCCGTCACCGATCCGGCCGGTCTGCCAGTTGTTCTCGATAAAGCGCAGAATCGAGGTCTGATCGACCAGCGTGTTGTCTACGAAGTTGTCCTTCGCGTATGGCGAGATTACGAGTATCGGGATACGCGGACCGTAACCGCATCGGCCCTCGATCGGGTCACCGTCGCTGTTGTCCAAAGTCGGCGAGCCGTTGCCGCAGACGCCGGTGCCGTTAAGGTTATCCCCGTATTGCGCCTGGTTTGAGCTTTCCTCGGCAGAGGAATTGACGATCGGGCTCATCTGATGGTCGTACCAGCCGTCCGAATCATCCCAATTGATGATGATCGCCGTGCTCTTCCAAAAGGGTGACTCTTCGATAGCGTTGATGGTGTTGACCAGGAACTGCTGCTCAAGCAGCGGATCCGAATAACCCGCGTGACCGTCCATCGGGCCCGGCGCCTTCACGAAGCTGACCGCGGGCAGATTTCCAGCATTCAATGCGGCAAAGAAGTCCTGGATGCCGTACTCGTGATTCGCCGTGGTATCGGCGCTGGTGCCGTAGAGGCTCGGCGGCACGTTGGGACGCAGATGGTCAGGATTGGCGGTCGCGGTCCAGTACTGGAACCATGCGTGATGCGGGATGTAGTCGACCATGTCACCGCCGTTGGCTGGAGTAGCCGGGCTTGTGCGGCCGCATCCCGTGGTGCCATTCGGATTCACCGCGTTCAGATCGAAGCCGCCCATGAACGCGCCCCAGCTGATGCCTTTTGCGTTCAGCAGCATGCCGATATTCTTGCCGCCCATCTGAATCGTTGCGCCGTTACCCGAGCACAAGTCGCCGGTCGGATCGAGGTCGCCGACAAGCGTGCCCTGACCGTTGGCATTCTGATCAATGACCTTGGGAGTGGCCACGCTGGGGGTCGCCGGATAGGTGTTGCCGGCAACCAGGTTCAGCGCGCCAGGAGTCGACGGGCCGAAGGTGGTTCCGTAGGCGTTGTCGTTGAGCGCGTAGTTCTGGGCGTAGTTCCACAAGGCCGTCACGGTATTACCGTCGAAGTAACCCATGGCGATACCGGTGCCCTTGCCATAGTCGAAGGTGGGGCTGCAAGCCGAGCCCGTGCTACCGGGGAAGAAGTCCATCAACCCGCCGTCGAACGCCAGCTGCTCTGCGCCGTAGTTGTGATCCATATCGCAGGTGGACGCCTCGGAATGGCTCAACCTGAAAGGATTGATTGCGCCCGAACCGTTGGCCGAATTGTTGGCGTTGGGGTTGTTGTTGAGCAGGACCTTGTTAAGGCCGTTTACGTTGGGAGTGCCCGGCTTCGCGTGAAAGGGCGTCCCGTCAGTGTTCGTGGCGTAGGGATAGGTCGCAAAGTAATGGTCGAAGGATACGTTCTCCTGAAAGATGACCACGACATGCTTGATTGGCGTTGTGGTCGTGGGACCGGTCTCCGCGTGAACCCGTGCGGCTCCTGCGGGGCTCACCCCCAGCATCAGGCTGACTCCGGCAGCTATTGCCGCAGTCTTGACTTTTCCAACTAATTTCATCGTGTAAATACCTCCTCCCAAAAAGGCGGGAATGCATATGAGCCATCCAAGCACAGTCTGATTGCAGGCCGCTTAATTGCACTTGAACTGACTATGAAGAGTCGATTACCGAATCGATCCGGAGGCCGAGGCGCCCGTAATCACCGCTTCCTCGGAGACGCTCGAAGTGGGGGCGCGATTCTGCTTGGTCCGTTGAAGTAAACGCCGCCGGCGCAGCCTTGATGGCCGCGCCGGCGCGTCTCGGATGCATCACGGTTAATTCGAACAGGTGAGACCGAGGGTACAGCCGCTGCCTTATCGACCCTGACTGTGGCTCACAGACTCCGA
>JBJKRM010000429.1:0-2986 GCA_046704685.1 Rhizomicrobium sp. | reverse complement strand
CGAAGGCAATGCCCGACAGGAAGACGCAACCGAGCGCCAGTTGGGTGTTGTAGTTCAGGGCCGGAACGACAGTCAGGGCGAAGAAGGCGTTCAGCCCCATGCCGGGCGCCAGCGCGACGGGAAGCTTGGCCCAGAGGCCCATCATCAGGGTGGTGAGTGCGGTGGCGAGGCAGGTGCCGACGAACAGGGCGTCGTGATTGAGTCCCGTGGGCGTGGCGATGATCGAGGGGTTGAGGACGATGATGTAGACCATCGTCAGGAAGGTCGTGACCCCGGCGACGACTTCGCGGCGCACCGTGGTTCCGTGTGCCGAAAGCTGGAATACCCGCTCGAACATGCTTGCCCCCGCAGCAGTGATGCTGATGGGGAAGCTAAAGCCGATGACAGGGGATTGGGAAGCGGCAGCCTGGAATGCGAAAGGCCGAGCTTGGCTCGGCCTTTCCTCCGCAAGGGTCCCCCCCGACGGATACCTCTCCCCGAACTTGGCCGTTCACAAGCGAATTGCGGGCCTTTTTACGTCGGTTTATGTGGCGCCTCTGATAGTCGAATTTCATGGAATTGTCACGCTGTATCGCGCCGGATTTGGCCCGTTTCTGCCGATAATCTGGGCGGCTGTGGCACGCGCCACACCTTGATAACGCTATCATTTGATAACCTCTAAAAGTGCCTCTGGGTAACCGGTCGCCATACGGACGGCTTGACTCGGATCGCGCGGGCCCGGACCTTCATCCCATGCGCGTTTGGGCTGGTTTGGGTGTCGCGTTCTGCCTGATTCTCTCTGCTGCACAGGCCGAGGGAAGTTGGCGCATTACCAAGAATCACTGGTCGGCCGCCGACGAGCAGGGCTTCTCCGCCTTCGTTGCGGCCATCGGCGCCTCCAAGTGCAGTTCCTCGCAAAGCTGCCTGCGCGATCCGGCCAATCCGTTCCGGGCCTCTGATGGCCGCTTCAAGGATATCGACGTCGATTGCGCCAAGTGGCCCTATCTGCTGCGCGCCTATTACGCCTGGAAGAACGGGCTGCCATTTTCCTATGTCGATGCCATCTCCGGCCGCGGCGATGATCGCCATTCGAAGCTGGGGAACCGTCCCGTCGGACGCCACGACTTCATAGATCACGGTCACGGCATCAACGGACCGCGGGCCGTTCGCGAGGTGATCGACACCGTGTCGTCGGCCACGTACCGGACCGACGCGGCACGCTCCAGAGGCGTGCTCTCCGACTTCTATGCCCCGGCCATCAAGCAGGGGTCGATCCGTCCCGGCACCGTGATCTACGACACCAACGCCCATGTCGGCATCGTTTATCGCGTCGCTCCGGACGGACGCATCTATTACATGGACGCCCATCCCGACTTCACCATCACCCGTGACGTCTATGGCCCGCAATTCGGCCAGAGTCCGATCCGCCTTGGCGGCGGACTGAAGAACTGGCGGCCGCAGACTCTGAAGGGCGCCAAGCGGGACGGTGAGGGGCACCTCATCGGCGGCCATGTCGTTCTGACGCCGAACGACAAGATCAAAGACTACTCCTTGATCCAGTATGTCGGGACCGAGCCGAATCCGAAGCAGGATGCGAGGAAGGCCCGCTTCGTCTATGACGGCGAGACAATGGGCCTCTACGCCTATGTCCGCACCGTCATGTCGGGCGGCAACATGACCTATAATCCGGTGCACGAGCTCAAGGTCTCAATCCGCTCGCTCTGCAGCGATCTCAAGGATCGTGCCGGTGCCGTCAACCTCGCCATCTCGAAAGGCATCGACAAGGAGGCCCATCCGCGGCAGTTGCCCGCAAACATCTACGATGCCGATGGTGATGGCTGGTGGGAGAGCTACGCCACGCCCGCCCGCGATGCCCGCTTGCGCGAGGAATTCGCCCATTTCTACAAGCACATGGCCAATATCATTGAGATGTGGGTTCATCGTGATCCGCGCATCGTTTACGACGGCGGCGACCTGCGCCACGATTTGCTGACCGCCTACGATCAGCAGTCCGCCACGTGCAATCTCACCTATCTCAATTCCGACAAGCAGCCGGTCCCGTTGAACTTCAACGAGGTCGCCCAGCGCATTTACGCGATCTCGTACGATCCGTACGACTGCATCGAGCTGCGCTGGGGCGCCAGTGGCGACGAGCTCAAGACCTGCGAGGAGTCGAAACGCAAGATGCGCTGGTACGAAGCCCAGCAGCGTTTCCGCTCGATGCCAAGAAAGTCAGCCGGTTACGCCTACGATCTTGAGGAATTGGAGCAGCTGGGCGGCAAGGGCGTCGCTCCGCCGCCGCCCGTGGATGTGCGCGGGCTGATCGTCAACATGCCCGGCCAGGTGCCGCTTCCCCCCATGGCGCCGGTGGGGAGGTAAGTGGGCGCGTCTCACCCCTATGGCACCAGGAAGCCGATGCCGTCGGTGATCCCGTGGGGCGTCGAATGGATGGCTATGGAGCGTGAGGGGAGTCGTTCAATGGTGAAGGAGAAGCGGCAATAGCAGCAGACCGGCGCCGTCGATCAGCCAATGCGTCACCATGGCCAGCCAGATGTTCCGCCGCCACATATAGATGACCGTCAGCGCCAGACCGGAAAGACCCGCGCCGATCAAGTGCACGGCACCCCAAGCCGCCAGATGGGCAAATGTGAAGAGCGCCAGCGATATGGCGGCCGCAAGCAGGGCGCTGCCGGTCAGTTCTTGCAGCCGTTCGATCGCATAACCGCGAAAGATGATCTCTTCGACGACCGCGGCCCGCAGCACAATCAGCACGCGATAATACAGCGGGGCGGCCATCAGGCCGTACGCAACGTGGTTGTCCGGCTTCAAATGGGCGAGCGGGAAAACGATCGCGACGACCCCCACCATGACGATGAACAGAAGGCCGAGCGCCGCGGCCACCAGCCAGAGGTCCTTGGCCTTGGGTTTGCGGAAGCCGATCGAGGACAGCGGTCGGCGCTCGACGAATAGCACGTAGAGGAGCAGCGACAGGCCCAAGGCCCAAAAG
>JBJKRM010000428.1:0-4857 GCA_046704685.1 Rhizomicrobium sp. | reverse complement strand
CCGCACAGGAGATGCTTTCAAGAAGACTTTTGAGTGGCTTCAATGGGTCGGGATAACAACGAGTGCGAGTGCGGCCGCCGCTAAAAACGGCGTGGCGCTCAACGTTGCCGGAACAATATACATGCTTAGGTAGGAATGTGGGGACAGGAGCACTATTCCCCTATTCGAAAGTCTTCATCGCCCAAACGCGGCCAGCGCCGGAATTGGGGAATATTACTCCTGTCCCGCTATTCACGTGGCGAACACGTTCAAGAGGAAAACCGGAATGTCTTCTCCACCGAATAGGTGATGACCCGATAGCCGCCGCTCTTTCCCTTGCCTCGTCCGGCAACTTCCTGACTCCGCCCGATCCGACGATGAGAACGCCTGCTCGGCTTGCACCTGCTCCTGCGTTTCACCGGCCACGAAATCGTGATCGGAAAATCCGCCGCCGGCCCTTGAACTGTTCTTGTTATGTTCCAATATGCCGTCCGTCCTGCCAATGGGGGCAGGGATGGAGACGAAAGGGGGTACCCCCCAACGGAAATGCGGAACAATTCCATGCGGCGGCAGACGGCCATCGGCAGGGAGGCATCGGCACCCCGCCGCCGTCCCGGTGCGCCCAAAGGCAACACGAATGCCGTGAAGCACGGCCGCTTCTGCGCCGCGCGTCGGGCCCGCCGCGCCGAGTCGATGGCCCTGGTGCGCCGGGCCCGCGCCCTGATCATCCAGATCCGCATGGTGGTGCGGGCGCGGCAGACCCTGGCCCAGCTCAAAGCCTTGCAGCAGCAGGCAAAACAGGAGGGACGGCGCCTGCTCGCAGCGCCCGGTTCGCGGGTCGCTCCGTTTGCCCGGCGCGGTGGCTCCGCCCGCCCGCAATCACTGGATCGTTGCCGTGGAAGCCCCGAGCTGCAGCCGGAAGCTCGACGGGGCGACCGGCGACATCGTATTGGGCGGCCTCTGGCCTTCGCCCGCACGGGTTTGGCGATCGCCGCCTAGTTCCGCGCCAGGGTGATCGGCTGCTGTCGGTAAAGGCCGGGATAGAAGCGGTGCAGCTTGGCGATCTTGGGCAGATCGTTGATCATGATATAGGGCGCGGTGGGATGCCGGATCAGGTAGTCCTGATGGTACGGCTCGGCGGGATAGAAGCCGCGCAATGGCGAAACCCGGGTCACGATCGGTGCCGAAAATATATGGGCCTTGCTCAACTGGGCAATGTAGGCCTCGGCCACCCGCCGCTGGGCGACGCCGGCCGCGAAGATCACCGAACGATACTGCGTGCCTTCATCCGGCCCTTGGTAGTTCAGCGTGGTCGGATCCATCACGGAGAAATAGACCTGCAAAACACGGCCGTATGAAAACTGATGCGGATCGAAGGTGATTTTCACCGACTCGGCATGGCCGGTGTCGCCCCAGCTCACCTGGTTGTAATGGGCGGTGCTGGCCGAGCCGCCGGAATAGCCGGCAACCACCCGCGTCACGCCTTTGACGTGCTGGAAGACGCCCTGCATGCCCCAGAAGCAGCCGCCGGCCAGCACCGCGGTTTGCTGCGAGGTCATCGCGGGCAGATCTTGCACGGGCGGCGGCAGAGGTTTGGTGGCCTCTTCGGCCGCGGCGGGGGATGCCAGGATGATGGCGGCAAACAGGATGGCGCGCAGCATGGGACTCTCCTTTTAGGCGGAGGCGCGAGGCACAAAATGCAGAGCCACGGCATTCATGCAGTAGCGCAGGCCGGTTGGCTTGGGACCGTCGTCGAACACATGGCCCAGATGGGCGTCGCACAGCGTGCAGGAGACGGCCGTGCGCACCTCGAAAAAGCTGGTGTCGCGATGTTCCACGACATTGGTCGCGGCGATCGGCTGCCAGAAGCTCGGCCAGCCCGTGCCGGAATCGAACTTGGTGCGGGAGTCGAACAAGGCATTGCCGCAGCAGATGCAGCGGTAGAGGCCGTCACCATGATTGTCCCAACCGGGCCCGGTGAAGGCGCGCTCGGTTCCGGCATGGCGCGTCACGTCATAGGCGAGCGGTGACAGCATCGCCCGCCATTGCGCATCGGTTTTGAACACCTTGGGAAGACGGCGCACGCCGATGGCGCGGCCGGACGGGGCGAACGCGGTGATCAGCACCGTCGCCGCGCCGAATGCGGCCCGAGGCAAGAACGAGGCGATCGTCGCCGAAACCAGCAATTCGCGCCGTGTCACGCATACCTCCTGCTCGTTATCGAACACAAATTCGTGCGAGCAGGCAATCGGGTTACGGTGTGTGGAACAAACTAAAGGGTGACCGCTACGGCAGGTTTTGGAGACGGGCCATGTTGAATTTTGAAGACCGTTCGGCCGATGAGGCGGCCGTCAACCGTTCGGAAGTCGACACGCCAGAGCCCCGGTGCCGGATTGGTCTTGTAGGAATAGCCGCGATAGCCTTTGCCGCGGCCGCCGCGCAGGATGTAGGGAACACGCTGGACGGTATGCCATTCGCCGGCGTCATAGTGCTGCCAGACGTGATAGGCCGTGGTGTCCAGGTTGATCGGCGCAAATATCGCTCCGAACACGATGACCTTTGCGCCTTTTTCGATGTGGATGACCGGCGGCACGCCGAACCAGGTCGTCCAGGACTGTGGTTCCTGCATGGCCCGGTAGTGGAGCCGCCCGGTACGAACGAGGTCGCTGGCAACAGGATGACCGATGCAGCGGACGGGCGCCGTTCTGGCGGCCGGGATACGGCAGAGCGACTCGTAGACGCCGGAATTTTGCATGGCCAGCGGCAGAGGCGGCAACACGTTGAGGAAGTAAAGCCCGGTGATCACAGCGTAGACGGCACAGGCGCCAACCGCGATCTGCCATCTGACTTCGCCGAGCTGGGTGCCGCTCAGCTTGCTCAGGATCCAAAGGAAGGCGCCGAACACCAGTGCGGCGGCGACGCCGCTCAGCAGGAAAACCGTTTGCCCGATGGCATGGACAAAGACCGGCACCATGAAGGCGGCGTAGGAGATCAATGCGAAGAAGAAGAGCGTCGTGGTGAAGATCAGTCGGGTATGGTAGCGCTTGAAGATCTCGTTGCCGATGAGAATTGCCGCCAGGACGAGAAGGAACGGCCAGGTGGTGGCCAGGACGCCACTGCGTGCATAGAAAACAAGAAAGGCGCTCCACAGACTGCCGAACACGAATTGGGTCAGTGCCGGCAGGTAACCGCGGAGGAATTGAACGGGCCGCGATTGCCATTCCTGGTGCGCCTCGAGCCAGTGCAGCAACATGATGGAGAGCGCGGCCACGCCCAGATAGACGATCAGAAGCGTCTGGGTGACGGGATGGTCGACACGGCCGTAGGCGACGTTGTCGAAGGCAAAGCCGCCGGCCACGGCCGCTGCCGAGATGTGACGCTCATAGGCCTTCAGAGTATGCAGCCAGGCGGCTATCGGTGGCTTCAACATGGCGCCAGCCTAGAGGTTGCCGGACGGCGTGATAAGCCACGGCCGGGTTCGCGCGTAGGTGACGCCGCGTCGCGTCCACCGCAGCCTCGGCCGAACGCGGTCTTTCTGAGCGGGAAAAATTCAGATCGCCCTGGTCGTTTCTACGCGCGGGCTTTCAATGGCGCTGCGACGCACTGGATGGCCCCCAGCCCCTTAAACTCGACGCGGGCAAGTTCGCCGGGAACAACGTCATGAATGCCTGTAATCGCTCCTGTCGTGATCAGCATCCCGGCCTTGAGGGGACGCCCCCGCCCGGCACACAGCTCCGCAACGAAACGCAAGGACTCGATCGGCCCGCCTGCAACGTTTGCGGCGGCGCCAGTCCCAACCGACTTCCCGTTGATGAATGTCTCACAGGTCAATTCCGACATCACGCATGCACGCCAATCTGGAACGTCCGGACCGACAATGATGCCGTTGTTGTTGCCAAAGTCGGAGACCACAGCCAAAGGGCCGACCACATTGATGGTGGCCAACGGGCTGCCTGCCGTCTCGATACCGCAGATCATCCGCTTCACGAGCGCGGCGGCGTCCGCTGTTGTATAAGAGGTCTTTTCTGCCGGCGCATCCTCGCCGATTTCAAACATGTACTCCGCCTCGACCGCTGCAAAGCCGCCGACGAACATGCCGTATTCGACGGTCGTGTTCGGCCCCGAGTAGCGGACGTCCTTGCGGAACACCGGGCCGGCCAACGACTTGGCGCCCAACTTCGCTTCCAGGGCCGGTGGAACCTTGCCGATCTTCCAGCCTGCGACCTCATCGGGCCAAAGATCGATCGCGCTGTCCTGGATCCTATACGCGGCGGCCAAGTCAGGTGGCAGCTGACCGGGAAACTCCGGAAGTGCGACAGCCTTCAAACGAGCCGCGACAAACTTTTGCGCCACCACATCCGCCTTTGCGGATTGCGCCTTCCGAACTGCCTCCATGACCTACTCCAACCTGCAAGACGGACGCCTGCCGTGAAAATCGCCCTCTCCAGGGCAGAAGAATCCTATTTATAGGAAACCGGTGTCATTATCAACAAAACCAGGGCAAACAGCGACGGCTCATGGTGGCAGATATTGTCGCTGCCTAGGCAGACAAAGTGCCACGCCAAAGCAACGGCGCTGCCTTTCAACGTGGTTGAGTCCATATCTTATGTGGCCTGGGTTACCGTATTTTGCGAATTACTCGCAACTAACGAAGCCACAAACATCCGTGCCCACCGCATGATTCGATCACCATGCCGCGGTTGCCTGACGTGGAGATAAGCGAGTGGTAACCGGCCGCCCCAAGCGCCTGCGCTAGGGACGTTCCATTCGCCACAACATCTCTCATAGCCGTTAGCGGTGCGGGGCTCCCACGTTGCTGAGCGTCGGCGGCGGCGCGCACGATCCGCAGTGAGTCGTTTGGGGTCGTGTATCATATAT
>JBJKRM010000427.1:0-3000 GCA_046704685.1 Rhizomicrobium sp. | reverse complement strand
ACCGTGGCAAGGTGAGCGTGGTGGTTCTGGCGTCGCCGCACACCCAGCCGGTCGGCCATCGCGAAACGCTGCGGGCGGCGCTGCTGCGCTCGGGCCATCCAGTGGTGGTGATGCCGCCGGGCTGGAGCGACAGCTTCGGCAAGCGCCTCTTGGTGGGGTGGAAGGATGTGCCGCCCTTGCGCCGGGCGATCACGGCGTTCGCACCGTTCCTGTCGGCGGCCGAACAAGTGGACGTGGTAGCCGTGGGACAAGACGACACTTCGCTGGCCCAGGCCAAAGCCGTCATCGAACCGATCGCGCCGGGTGCCAATTACCGGCTGGTCACAGCGGAGGGGCGCAAGGCGGCCGCCGTGCTGCTGGACGAGGCCCGCGCCTGCGGGTCGGACGGCATCGTGATGGGGGCGTTCCGCCGCGGCGAGATCCTCAACTGGCTGGTGCCAGGCACCTCCAGCCGCCTGATCCACGACAGCTCCCTGCCTCTGCTGATGAGCGCTTAACCGCGGCTCACAACCATCCCAGGCCGCGCGCCAGCATGTTCAAGGCGACCAGCAGAATCACCGGCACGAACAGCTTCTTGAGCCAGACGTTCGACATCCGCGTCATCGCGCGGGCGCCCAGCGTGGCGCCCAGGAGCACACCAAGCGCCACCGGCGCGGCGATGGCGGGATCGATGTCGCCGTGCTGGAAGAAGATGCCGGCCGAAGCCGCCGCGGTGACGCCGATCATGAAGTTGCTGGTGGTGGTGGAGACCTTCATCGGCAGCCGCATCGCGGTGTCCATCGCCAGCACCTTGAAGGTGCCGCTGCCGATGCCGAGCAGGCCTGAGACCAGCCCCGCCACATACATCATGCTGAAGCCCCAGCGGACGTGGGCGACGTTGTAGGAGACGTCCTTCTTGGTGCGCCAGTCGGGATAGCTGCCCGGCAAATGCAGCGGCTCCGCCCATTTGTGGTTCTGGACGCCGGTCGGCAGCTCTTCGCCCAGCCGCATAATGAGCGGCGCGGCAGAGATCAGCAGCACCCCGCCAAACACGATGAACAGGATCGTGGGGTTGAGCAGGGTCGAAAGCAGCGCGCCGCAGATGGCGCCCAGCGTCGTGGCGATCTCGAGGAACATGCCGACCCTGAGATTGGTCATGCGGTCCTTGACATAGGCAGCCGCCGCACCGGACGAAGTGGCGATAACCGAGACGATAGAGGCGCCGATCGCCGCTGCGAAATGGACATGGAAGACCAGGGTGAGGATCGGCACGATGAAGACGCCGCCGCCGAGCCCCACCAGGGCGCCGACGAAACCGGCAAACACCGAACTCGCCAGCACGGCGAAGAAGAACAGCAGGGTGTCGTCCTGCACCGCCGAGGGCTGCGGGCGGCCCAGCACGGCGCCGATGCCGAAGATGCTGAACAAGAGGATGCCTAGAACCAGGCAGGTGATGATCACATAGGTCCGGTCTTCCTCGATGGCGAAGGCGGCGATCGACACCGCCACCCGGATCACGGGTGTCGCCAGGAGGATGACAAGCCCCAGCATGACGATCGACATGGCGTTGCCGTGGACCAAACCGTCGAGGACAGACGGCAGCGTGTCGGGGAAGGTCGGATGGTGCAGCACCCCCAGCAGGCGCTGGGCGTAGAAATAGGTGATGCCGAACAGGATCACCGCGACACTGGTCAGCACGCCGCTGCGCAGGACATTGCCGATGACGATCTCGGTTTCCCGGACGACGTTCGTCTGAGGAAGAAACCGGAGAACCCTGAGGTTACCGAAGGTACGCGCCGACATACGCCTGTTACCGCCCGCAGTATGAAACACGCTCCCGCTCGGGCGGCTTCGGCCGTACGCGCAAAGGAAAGCGCGCGTGTACTTATCCCAACTCGTGTCGGAAATGTGGCCAATCGTGCGCGACACATCGTCGGCTGCGGATTTTTGCGTACTGCGGTTTTGCTACACCGCGTGATGTGACGTTTCTGTGAAGGCTGTGGCGAGGAGCGGGCGCCCTACTCAATATCCTCGATCTTTTCGCCCTTCTTGCCGCCGATCGCCTGGGCCAGGGCCGCGGCCATGAAGGGATCGAGGTCGCCGTCGAGAACATCCGAGGGCGTGCGGCTTTCGACGCCGGTGCGCAGGTCCTTCACCAGCTGATAGGGCTGCAGCACAAAGGAGCGGAACTGGTGGCCCCAGCCGATCTCGGATTTCTCGCCGACGAAGGCGCCGGTCTCATCCTGCTTCTTCTTCAGCTCGATCTCGTAGAGCCGCGACCGCAGCATGTCCCAGCAATTGGCGCGGTTCTGGTGCTGGCTGCGCTCGGTCTGGCACGACACCGCGATGCCGGTGGGCAGATGGGTGATGCGCACGGCGCTCTCGGTCTTGTTGACGTGCTGGCCGCCGGCGCCGGAGGCACGGTAGACGTCGATGCGCACGTCCTTCTCGGGGATGTCGATCTCGATGGTCTGGTCGATCACCGGATAGATCGTGACCGAGGAGAAGCTGGTGTGGCGGCGGGCATTGGCGTCGAACGGCGAGATGCGCACCAGGCGGTGCACGCCCGCCTCGGTCTTCAGCCAGCCATAGGCGTTGGGGCCCTTGACCAGGAGCGTGGCCGACTTGATGCCGGCACCCTCGCCTTCGCTCTCTTCCAGCCACTCCAGCTTGTAGCCCTTGCGCTCGGCCCAGCGGGTGTACATGCGCAGCAGCATCTCGGCCCAGTCCTGGCTCTCGGTGCCGCCAGCGCCAGCGTGGATCTCGAGATAGGTGTCGTTGCCGTCGGCTTCGCCCGACAGCATGGATTCAAGGCGCAGGCCTTCGGCCCGCTTGGCCAGCGCAGCGACGGATGCCTCGCCATCGGCCACCATGGCCCCATCGCCCTCGGCCTCGGCCATCTCGATCAGGCCCTGGGCATCGGTCAGCTCGCCTTCCAGCCTGCGGACGGCGTTCAGCGACTGGTCGAGCCGCTGGCGCTCGCGCATCAGCTTCTGGGCTTCCTGCGGGTTGTTCCAGATC
>JBJKRM010000426.1:0-5164 GCA_046704685.1 Rhizomicrobium sp. | reverse complement strand
CCTCCGACGATCATCGCGCCTTCAACCGTCACGGCGAGGCCTTCGATGTCGGCGAGACTTTTGCCGGCGTGCCGCTCGAGGTGGGGCTCGAAGCCGTCGAACAGCTGCGCAAGCTGGTGCCGCAGGGCGCCGCCATGGCCCAGGTCGCGCTGCGCTGGATCCTGATGTATCCGGCCGTGACGGTGGCGATCCCCGGCGCGCGCAATGCCGAGCAGGCGCGGGCCAATGCCGAGGCCGCCGCCCTGCCCCCGCTGCCGGACGAGACCATGGCGGCCGCGCGCGAGATCTACGACAACCTCATCGCACCGCACGTGCATCAGCGCTGGTGACACCGCCTCAGACGCAGAGCTGACGTCAGAACGCCGGGCAATCCGGCGTTGCGGGGATCGCAGGGTTTTTGTCGCACCCGGCCGTTTTCACTGGACGCGGCAGGGTCGAGAGGCGCACTCGCACGGCAGCGGAGGGATTGCATGCATCCGTTCATCGTTCAGGGCGAAGTCGCGGCACTGTCGCTGCTCGGCTTTCTGGCACTGATCCCCGGGCTCGACAAATCGGGCACGCTGCGCATCACGCCCCCGCTCAAACTGGCGCTAGCCTATGCCGGGATCTTCCTTCTCGTTGCGCCCTGGTTTGTCATGCCGTTCCTCAACCAGCCCAGGCTGACCGGCGTGCTGGCGCCGTTCGTCAGCTATATCGGCGTGATCCTGATCTTCGCGGGCATCGCGCTGTTCGGTGTGGCGCTGCACACGCTGCTGCCGGCCTTCCGCAAGCAGTTCACCGAGTTCACACCCGAGACGCTGATCGTCGGCGGACCGTACAAACTGGTCCGCCACCCCATCTATCTCGCCTGCCTGACAGTGCTGTTCGGCCTGTACATCACGCTCGGCGCCATTGCATCGCTGGCACTCCTGCCGCTGGCCTATGGGCTGTTCCTCTTCGTCACGTTGTACGAAGAACGCCGCATCCTCGCGCCTTTGTTCGGCGAAGACCATAGCCTGTACCAGACGCATGTCGCCACCGTGATCTTCGGGCGCTGGGGAACGGTGCTGTTCTTCGTCCTCTGCCTGGCCCCATTGCTGGCACTGATCAGATGAACAGCGTCGTCGCCGACTCCTGAGCCTCGCCTAGGAAAGCCGCGACGCCGCCCAACTCGACGCCCTGAATCAGTTCCTCCGCGCGGATGCCCATCACATCCATGGACATCTGGCAGGCGATGATCTGGGCGCCGCCGGCAATCAACTCGCCAAGGAGTTCGGCCGGCTTTGCGACACGCTTGTCCGCCATGACGTGCTTCATCAGCGGCGCACCCATGCCGGCGAAGTTCATCATGGAAAGCGAATTCAGCTTCGCCGCACCGGCGGGAAGCATCATGCCAAATGCGGATTCGATCAGCGTTTTCTTCAGCGGCGGGCCATCAGGCTGGCGCAGCACGTTGAGGCCCCAGAACGTGAAGAACAAGCTGACCGGCTTGCCCATGGCCAAAGCCCCGTTGGCAATGACAAGAGCCGCCATCACCTTGTCGAGTTCGCCGGAGAACACCACCAGCGTGGTCTTCTCGCGCACCGGCACCGCCACCGTCTCGACCGGCACCGGCAGAGGTATCTTGCCCTTTCGCAGTTGCGCCGTTACCAGTCCTTTCGCCGCATCGATGCCAAGCACCTCGTGGCCAGTCTTCTTGGCCCAGGCGCGCACGTCCTTGCCGAAGGCTGGATCGGAGGCGGTGACCTCTAGCACCTCGCCCGGCTGCATCGCTTCTATGGCGCGATAGGTCTTCATGATTGGCCCGGGGCATTGCAGCCCTACCGCGTCCAGTTTGTGGCGCTCGCCGTCCGGAACCACCAAACAGGTCTCGGTCTCGGCCTCGATCTCGGCCTGGCTGCGACGCTTGATGTCCTCGTAATCGAAGATGTCTGGATTGGACTGCTTCTCGGTGGCCCAGCTGTAGGTCTTGATGCCACCAGTGAGATTGCGGACGTTCTTAAAGCCAGCTTGCTTCAGGATGCGGTACGCGAGATAGCCACGCACGCCGATCTGGCAGAAGATGACGGTGGGCTTGGCGAAATCGAGCTCGCCGATGCGTTCGCGCAAATGGTCCAGTTCGATGTTGCGCGCCCGCGGCAGGGTGACGATGTCAAACTCCTCGGGTGTGCGCACGTCGATCAGCTGCAGATCGTCAGAATTGCTTTCGATCAGCGCGTGCAGTTCGCGCCAATCAATCACTTCCTGATAGCCGGCCAGTACGTTGGAGGCGACATAGCCGGCGATATTCACAGGGTCCTTGGCAGACCCGAAGGGCGGCGCATAAGCCAGCTCTAGTTCGGTGAGATTCTGGACCTTCAGGCCAGCCTTGATCGCCGTGGCAATGACATCCACGCGCTTGTCGGTACCATCGGCCCCCACGGCTTGCGCACCGTAGATCTGTCCGTCCAGGCCATAGATCAGCTTGAGACTGAGCTGCTTGCTGCCGGGATAATAGGAGGCGTGCGAACCGCTGTGGGTAATGGTGGCACGATAGGGAATGCCGAGCGTCTTGAGCTGCGCCTCGTTGAGGCCGGTGCAGGCCGCCGCGAGGTCGAACACCTTCAGTATTGCCGTACCTAGCGTGCCTTTGTAGGACGTGCGCTCCGCATCGTGCTTGACGCACATGTTGTCGGCAGCGGTGCGGCCCTGACGGTTGGCGGGCCCAGCCAGTGGGATCAGCGCCTGACGGCCGCTGATGATCTGGGTGACTTCCACCGCATCGCCGACGGCATAAATATCTGGATCGGACGTCTGCAAGTACGGATTGACCTTGATGCCGCCGGTGGCGCCAAGCTCGAGGCCGGCGCCGCGCGCCAGCGTGGTTTCCGGCCGCACACCGATCGCCAACACCACGACGTCGGCCTGAAGGCGCTTGCCGCTGGCGAGGAACACCACCGTGTGGTCGGGGCGATCCTCAAAATGATCGATCTTGTCGTTCAGATAGAGCTCGATGTTCTTGTCGCGCATGTGCGAATGCACAATGGACGCCATCTCGTCGTCGAACGGTGCCAGAATGTGCGCAGCGCCTTCCACTAGGGTGGTGAAAAGCCCGCGCTCGTGCAGGTTCTCAGCCACCTCGATGCCGATGTAACCGCCGCCGATGACCACGGCACGCCGGGATTTCTCGCTTTCGAGATGGCCCATGATGCGGTCGAGATCGGGAATGTTGCGCAGCGTGAAGATGCGCGGCGAACCGATGCCCGTGATGCGCGGCCGCACAGGCTCGGCGCCTGGCGACAGCAAGAGGCGATCGTAGCCTTCGTCGACCTCGGCGCCTGTTTCCCCATTGCGTAGCCGCACGGTCTTGGCGGCACGATCGATGGCAATGGCTTCGGTGCGCGTGCGCACATCCACCTTGTAACGGGCCTCGAACAACGCCTCGGACGTCACCAGCAGCTGCTCCCGCTCCGGGATGGCGCCGGAGATGTGATAAGGCAAGCCGCAATTGGCGAAGCTGATGAAAGGACCGCGCTCGACGAGGATGATTTCCGCGTTTTCGTCGTTGCGGCGAAGACGTGCTGCGGCCGTGGCGCCACCGGCAACACCACCAATAAGGATTATCTTCATAGTTACGTATTTCCGTATATTCGAATGTTCGTATATATAGGTCGCAAACATGGTATTTGCGCGGCAGTGGCATGCGACATACGCGCTCAGAATGCTGGCTCGAGACAAGAAAAGGCGCCGGCAAACGGCACCTTTTCACCGATAAATGCCGGAGACGCCTCAACAGCATCGGCGCCTGACAAAAAAGGGCGCCGTTACCGGCGCCCTTCACCAAGACACCTAATGGGTATCCCTTGCGAGCCGCGTGACCTCCGGCACATCGAGCGTCCGGACCGCATCAGCCACCGCGCCCTTCTGGCACTTCTCGATCTTCGCCTTCAGACTGTAGGTGAGCAATCCAAGCGGCGTGCACACGCGCTTGGCGGTCTTGTTCAGAAGTTCGAGAGTTGCTGCGGCGTTCTCGGGCTTGCTCGGATTCAGCGTGCCAAAATCGACACGCGTGCGCCGGGTCACATAGCCGCCGTCCGTCAACGGCGTCGTTCCCGTGACATAAAATGGCCCTTCAGAACCGGGTTGAGCGGACGCAGGCCATGCGACCGCCAGGGTCACCAACACGATAATTCCAGCAATTGTTCCACGCATGTGAGTTTCCTTCCGTTTGCCCAGCCCAACGGAAAGATGCCGTACGCAGCTTGTGAGGATGCGCGGAAAATACGCAAAGCGCAGTCGCGTCTGCCGAATGCCGCGGATGTATTGGAAATACAGAATAGGGAACCGGCCAGGACAAGCAATAAGGGCGCCGCTCGCGGCGCCCTTTTCCGACAAATCAGTTCGCGTTGGCCAAACGCGTGACGGCCGATACATTCAGCGCCGCCACCGCCTCGGTGAGCGCTTTGTGTTCGCACCGCTGGATCTTTTCCTTTATGTGGTGCGTCAGGAACTGGTGCTTGGTACAGGATTGCACCGCGGCCTGTTGCAGCCGACTGAGCACCACAGCGGCATTTTCCGGACTGGCCGGGTCGAGCGCGCCGAAATCGACCGTCGTCCGGCGGGCCTCATACCCACCATCCGACAACGGCGCCATTCCGGTGACGTAGAAAACACCGCCAGACGGCGCTCCAGCGCACGCCGGCAAAGCCAACACCAAAGCCGTCGCTGCAACAAATCCTGCAAAAACTCCACGCATCGCATACTCCTTTCGTTACCCAGCCCATTTGTGAGATGCGATGCGAATGTCGTTTCGACACACGGAAAATTCGCAGCACGCAGCTGCGCCTGCCGAATGGGTTTGAACCATATCTGCCCGATACGGCGCATGTGCGAGACAAAAAGAAAAGGGCGCCGTGATCCGCGCCCTTTTCGCATTCCAAATAGCGAAAGCCTATTTGGCTTCCTTCATCTTCTCGATCGCCTCATCGGGATCGAGGAACAGCGTGGCGCGATCGACCACACGGTCGTTGATCTGGGCCAGCTCGGCGATGAAGTCCACCACCTTGTCCTCGAAGATCGGAGCGCGAATCTCGGCCTGCGCCTGCGGATTGCGGGCGTAGTACTCGAACACCGCCTGCTCCTGACCGGGGAACTGGCGGGCCTTCTGGCTGACGGCGCGTTGCACCTCGTCGGCAGCCACGGTCAG
>JBJKRM010000425.1:0-2998 GCA_046704685.1 Rhizomicrobium sp. | reverse complement strand
CACCACCGAACTCACAAGGCTGCCGCCGATCTGGATATAGCCGGTGACCCCGTTGCCTCCGATGTACATCCCCTCGGAGCCCTGGCCGTAAGCGGCCAGCGAACCGGTGCTGGCAACAACCACGTTGCCCTTGATCGTACCAGCCGAATACAGGCCAAACATGCTCGTGGCCGTTTGCGTGGTCGTGCTGGCGGACGCGCTCGCCGTGCCAGCAAAAATGATATCGCCCTGCACTTGCGCGTTGCTGCCGATCGTCATGACCGTGCTGCTGTCGCCCGAAAGAGTCAGCACCGAGCCACTGGAGAGGTTGATATCGCCGATGAAGCTACAGGGAGCGGTCGTGCAACTGGCGCTGTCGAGAAAGATTCCGAACTTGCCCGTCCCCTTGCCGGACACCGACAGGCTGGATGCACTGTCGAGATAGATGCCCGTGTTTGAGATCGTGGTGCCAGCCGCATTGGTGAAGGAACTGCCGGTGAAGTCGCGGGTGCTGGAGAGATCGACGTGGATACCGCTCGCCCCGGTGTTGTCCTTGTTGGAAATGGCCCCCTGATTCAGGATCCAGTTGTTGCTGTCGATGGTCAGGGCCCCTTGGGCCGCGCTGACGCTCACCGAACCACTGGAGGTGATCGTGACATTGCCGGCATCGGCCTGCCCGGTATCACTGCTCAAAAGCGCCCCCGTCGTGTACGGCTCGGATTTCGAGCTGTCGATCGAGGTGTCGGCAAAAGCCACGCCTGTCAGCAGGGCGACCGCCGCGGTCGAGAGCATCAAACTGCGCTTGCTCAAGGGCTTACCTCTTATCCTTATGGCCGATGAGCCGGGACGCAGCACATCCCACCCCAGGCGTTCTGTATGTCAAAAGCTATGCGATTTCCCAGACCAACCGCCGAGCGGGCAGACCTTACATAGTTTTCCCTGCCTGACCTAGCGTTGACGCTCTGGAAAGGCAAATTTCCGCTTTTTAATCAGCTGTTAGCGACTTGTCCCAAGAATGTCCCGGTTAACCTGACCGCCGGACGGCGTCCATATGAATGGCAGTCGTAAAGTCTTTACCAAGCTGACCCAAAAGGATGCCGCGGCTGCCGCGGCACGCCACGAGACCCTCTATTCGGGCCGTGTTGGCGGCCAGCGGGCGGTCTTTGCCTTCACGGATCTCACCGGTCTGGACCTGTCGGGGCGCAACCTGGCCGACGCCGATTTCACGGGTGCAATCCTGGAGGACACCAATCTTTCCCGTTGCCGTCTGGACTCGGCGAACTTCTTCGGGGCGAATCTCAGGCGCGCGAATCTGACGCAAGCCAGCCTGCGGCGCGCCGATTTACGCGGGGTATCGATGCAGGGGGCCAACCTGATCGGGGCGGACCTGTTCGAGGCCGATCTGCGCGAGGGGGCAATTGCCGAAAAAGATCGTCAGGGCAACCTTAGGGTCATGCAGCACGATGTCGGCCCAACCGAACTGCCAGCGGCCCTGCTGAGAGCGGCCAATCTGGAGCGCGCCAAGATGAACGGCACCATCGCCGTCCAGGCCGACTTCACCGACGCCATCATGAAGAACTGCCGCCTGATCCGGGCCAACCTGCGGCAAGCGCGGATGGCCGGCGCCAATCTCGAAAACGCCGATCTTTCCGGCTGCAACCTGGCCGGTGCGGTCCTCACGGGGGCCGTGCTGATCGGCACCAAGCTTGACTGCGCCGTTCTCGATGGCGCCGATCTCAAGGACACACTGACCTCCAAGCCCGTGCAGTCCGATACCAAGGTACCGCCGGCCAACATCGACTCCCTGCTCACGGCCCATGCGCGTTGGGCTGAAAGCGGCGGACGCGAGGGAACGCCGGCAGATCTTTCCGGCGTCGATCTGCGCAAGGTCCCCGGTCTCAGCACACGCCAGCTGACGGCTCTCGTGGCCAAAGGCGCCACCTTCTACGGTCTCGATCTCGAAGGCGCGTCGCTGCAGGGATCAAACTTGCAGAATGCCGATTTGCGCTGCGTGCGGCTGTGCGGAGCTGACCTGCGCGGCGTCAACTTTGCCGGGGCCAAGCTGACCCGCACCGACTTGCGCGACGCCAAGCTGGGACCGCTGGTGCTGCCCGACGAGCGGTTGTTACCGGCCCGGCTCGACAGTGTGGAAGCGCGCTATACCGATTTCCGCGGCGCCGATATGCGCGGCGCCAGCCTGAAGAACGCCGACCTCAGCTACGCCAACATGATGGATGCCCATTTCCGCGAGAACGACATCACGGGCGCGACCCTCACCGGCGCCAGGCTCCCCAAGGCCCTCATCGAGGCGCTGGCCAAGAACATCGAGGCTCTGAACAAAGGCTTCTAGCTTCCCGCGGCGGCAGACTGCGGCTCGACCTTGGGCGTAGTGCGCTGGCGCACGAACTGCCCGAGGCGCTGCAGGCTGACGCGGGCTTCCGGCACGTGGCTATTGGCCTGGAACACGTGCTGCATGCCGTCATAAATCTCGACACTCACCGGAACACCGGCTTCGGCGGCACGGTCTCCCAAGCGGGACGCATCATCACGCAGCATTTCCATCGATCCAGCATGCACCATGATCGGTGGGAAGTCCTTGAAGTTGGCGAACACGGGAGAGGCGTACGCATCACCCGGCGGCGCCTTCTTCATGTAATGGCGTGCGCTGACGAAGAGCAGCTCCCAGGAGAGCGCCGTGTCGTTCTTGACGTTCTGCATCACGCTCCAGCCAGAAAGGCTCATATCGGCCCAGGGCGACATGGCGATGCAGCCGGCCGGCATGGCGAGACCCGCATTGCGGATTGCCAGCGTCACGGCAAATGCCAGACCACCACCGGAGCCATTTCCTGCCAGCACGATGGCGCTGGACGGCAATCCGCGCGCGATCAGCTGGCGGTAGGAGTCGAGCCCGTCGCGCACCGCCGCCGGAAATGCGAATTCCGGTGCCAGCCGATACTGCACAGAGAAAGCCGTCGCCTCGGAAACACTGGCAAGCTTGGCCACCAGGGCCCTATGGGTC
>JBJKRM010000424.1:0-3361 GCA_046704685.1 Rhizomicrobium sp. | reverse complement strand
AGGGTCTTTGCCATCTATTTGCCTTTCTTGACCGCTCATCCGGCCTGCGCCAGATATTCTGTCGTCCGGCCGCCATATTCCCGCATTCCCGCCGGCCCGCTTCTCTATTCCTTTGCGATCCAGCCGCATTCTCCCGCAGTCTATGGAATCGCGATATCATCCAACGTCATGCCTGCCAAAAGAAAACGCTCGTTTGCGGATGTATCTAAGCCGGTTGCGCAACGCTGGTGGAAAATCCGCTTTGCACGATATGCGCAAGAACTTGGACGTGCCATCGCTCGCAGGCGGCTTCCGCGCATTGAGCAGAAGCGGCGCGAGGTCCTTGACGCCACATTTGAGGAATTCAAAAAGTGGACCATCAAGAATGAGCATGGCCACTTTCGTGGCGTATCGACACTCTTCAATATCGGCCTCTACCTGCTCATCGCGGACAAGGACATACAAGCTGTAAAGATTGATGCGTTAACACATCCGGACGAGTGGACGCGGAAGCTTCACGCTCGGATCATCTTGCTTACAATTCTTGAATGGGATGCGGATAAAGTATCAGGCAAGAGATTTAAGGACGCACTCGATCTGATGATCATACCAGACCAGTTGAAGGCGGAAGCGATTGGCGTTCTTCGTGAGTTGCGGCAGATACAACGCAAGGCGAACAAGCAGTTCTCGCATATTCGTAATGCTGCCATTGCGCATCGCGACGCTGACGCATTACTTCAATATCGTGCCATTCGCGATTTGAATGTGCAAAGTGTTTTAGATCTTGCAGCTGAATTTTTTGTCGCCGTCGATAAATTTGTCCGTGTGCACACAAAAATACTTCAAGCGGGTAACACACTGCAGGCCTATCTTAGGCAGTGGTCAGCCAGCGAGAAGCAGGCACATCTTCCACCTTAGCACCGCAACAACGAAGGGCCGCGTCGACAATCTGCATATCATCCAATTGCGCCGATTTCTGTCGGCAACACCATTGCGCAAACCTGCGACAATCGTTCCCACTTGAAACGGCGGATGACGATTCCCATCTCCGGTGTCGCTGTTTGACATCGCCGGATAACGCGTTTTGCGTCTCGTGTGCGCCGGGACGCGGACGAGACTCGTTTGCAGCTGCCGATCAATTGCGCGCCCAGGACATCGTGATGTTGTGATCGTTGAAGTAAGGCGATTTGTTTGGCCCTCAAACGGTTTGAAGGCCGAAACCGGGATTGGAATGCGGAATTAACCAATTCGCTGTTGGTTTGAAGCGGCAGTGGCACCAAGGGCCCCCTCCCTCTGAAATGGGGAAGAGATGACAATCAATGATCAAGCCGCTGTGGAGGCACCGTTTCTCGGCCCCACATCCTGTGCCGGTCACGTCAACGGTTCGATCGGCCGCTCGACATGGCGGCGGTGTTCGCGCCAGGCGATGAACAGGCCCGATGCGATCACCACCCCGGCGCCGGAGAGCACCATGGCTTCCGGCATCTCGCCGAACACGAACCAGCCGAGGATCATCGCCCACACCATCGAGACATAATCGAACGGCGCCAGCAGGGACGGCTCGCCATAGCGGTAAGAGAAGGTCATCATCAGCTGGCCCGAGCCGCCGAACAGGCCGCACAGCACTAGCCAAAAAGTGTTGTGGAGGGTGAGCGCCACATGGTCGAAGCTCATCACCAGCGCGCCCACCACCGAGCAGGTCAGCATGAAATAGAACACGATGGCTTCGCTGCGCTCGGTGGCGCTGATGCGGCGGATCCACACCACCACCACGGCCGACAGCAGGGAGAAGGTCAGGGCATAGCCGACGCCCTTCGACAGGTGCAGCGCCACCAGAGCGGCGAGTCCGCCATGCGGCTCGACCATCATCAAGACACCGCCGAAGCCGATCGCCACCGCCGCCCAGCGGAACTTGCCGACCTGCTCCTTGAGGAAGAGCGCGGCCAGGATAGTGGCGAAGATCGGCTGCATGAAACTGAAGGCCGTCACGGTGGCGAGCGGCAACAGGCTGAGGGCCGTGAAGTTGGTGAACATCGCCGCCACGCCGACGCCGCCGCGCACCACATGCAGCACCGGGCGCTCGGTCCGCACCAGCGCCAGCGGTCCCACCGTGAACCAGGTCCAGGCGATCAGCGGGATGAGCGCGAAGAAGCCGCGGAAGAACACCACCTGCCCGATCGGCACGTCGCCCGCCAGCTTGATGGCGGCATACATCAGGGAGAACAGGAGGGTCTGGCCCAGCTTGAGCGAGATCGCCCGCGGCGTGTTCTTCACAGCCAGCCTTTGCGCTTGAACCAGATGTAGGGAACGACGGCCGAGACCACCATCACCACCCAGGCGAGGGGATAGCCCCAGGCCTCGGCCAGCTCCGGCATGTGATGGAAGTTCATGCCCCAGATCGAGGCGAACAGGGTGGGCGGCAGGAACACCATCGCCGCCACTGACATGATCTTGATGATGTTGTTCTGGTCGATGTTGATGAGCCCGAGCGTGGCGTCGAGCAGGTAGGAGAGGCGGCTGGTCAGGTAGCTGAGATGGTCCTGCAGCGAGTTTACGTCCCGTGTCAGCGTCTTGACGTGTGGCAGCACGTCTTTGTGAGGCTTGGTGTCCATGGCCTGTTGTAGGAAGGCCAGCATGCGCGAGATGGTCAGCAGGCTCTCGCGAATCTTGCCCGACAGGTCGTGCTTGCGTCCCAGCGCCCGCAGCACGTCCTGGAATTCGCGGGAGGTGATGGGGTGCTGGGCGTTGTCGGGATCGAAGATGTCGCGACTGATCATCTCGATCTCGGTGGAGGCCCGCTCCTGGATATCGGCGAGGCGGTCGATGATGACGTCAAGAAGGTCGAGCAGCACGTTTTCCGCCTTGGTGGCCGGAACGGTGCCGCGGCGGCAGCGGGCCTCGAAGGTGCGGAAGGGCTGCGGCTCGGTATAGCGGATGGTGATCAGCGTGTTGCGGATCAGCGAGAACGTCACCACGCCCGCCACCGGGTTCTCGGTGCCCGAATTGGCCAGCACCAGGGCGGTCATGTAGAGCGCGCCGTTCTCGGCATAGAGCCGCGACGACACCTCGATCTCTTCCATGTCGGCGCGGGTCGGCAGGTCGATGCCCAGCGTGTTGTTGATGGCCTGCCGTTCCTCCGCGCTCGGATCAAACAGGTCGATCCACAGCGCGTCGGCCGGGATCGCGGCGCTGTCTGCATCCGAAACAATTCTCAGGCCGCCGTTCAGCGGCAGGTAGGTCTTCATCATCGGACACTGTCCGGAACGGTGGAAATGGATGGACCCGTCCCCGCAAGGCGGCCAGGCGCGGCGACCATAACCTTGAGTTCTGAAGGAGGCTAACGATTTTTGGCGAGGCAGGACGACAGGGACTGCGCCAGATC
>JBJKRM010000423.1:0-4752 GCA_046704685.1 Rhizomicrobium sp. | reverse complement strand
CCTTCCATCGCCTTGACATCGACACCTCGAAGAACGAGCCGGAAGCCTGTCTGGTCTTCACCCGCGCCCTCGATGCCACAGGGCACACGCACTACAAGGACTACATCGCCGTCGATCCGCAGACCCGCACCGCCCTGCATGTCGTCGACAAGCGGCTGTGCATCGCTGGCCTGGATTTCTCCAAGACCTACAACGTCACGCTCAAGACCGGGCTGCCGTCCGCGTCGGGCGACAAGCTCCTGGAAGATGAAACGGTCCCTGTCGAGCTTCGCGACAAGCCTTCCATCGTGCAGTTCAACGGCGGCATCATCCTGCCGCGTCAGAACGTCAAAGGCGTTCCGATCACGACCGTCAACGTCTCCAAAGTGCGCCTGAAGCTGATCCGCGTGGGCGACCGTCTGTTATCGCAGATCGAAAGCGGGACTGTCGACGAAACCACGCTCTATTCCTGGGGCGCCAACGAGATCCAAAACAACCAGGGCTCGCTGGTCTGGCAGGGCACAGTCGATATCAACAACATCAAGAATGCCGCGGTGGTCACCCTGATCCCGATCGATCAGGTGCTCAAGAAGCGCAAGCCCGGCGCCTATGTGCTGATTGCCTCCGACGCCGCGAAGAAGAAGGCCGCCGATAACGGCAACGATTTCGACTACGACTATTCGTCGGGCCAGATGGCGGTGCAATGGGTGGTGGACTCCGACATGGCCCTCACCACCTTCAAGGGGGCCGGTGGCCTCACGGTGTTCGTGCGCTCCTATGCCAGCGCCAAGCCGATATCGGGCGTCAAGCTGACCCTGGTGGCGCGCGACAACAACCTGCTTGCCACGGCGACGACCAATTCCGACGGCCAGGCCGATTTCGACGCGGGCCTGCTGCGCGCCAAGGGCGGTGACGAGCCCGTGGTGGTGATGGCCTATGGCGATGGTGGCGAGTTCTCGTTCATCGATCTGCGCCGCTCGTCCTTCGATCTGACCGATCGCGGCGTTGGCGGCCGCGCCGTTCCCGGGCCGCTGGATGCCTATCTCTATACCGAGCGCGGCGTTTATCGTCCCGGCGAGGTTGTCGATCTCACCGCCATGCTGCGCGACCGCTTGGGGGCGGCCGCCACCGCGCCTTTGACTCTGGTGGCGACGCGTCCCGATGGGCTCGAAGTCGGCCGCATCACGATCCCTGGCAAGAGCTTGAAGGCGGGGGCCGCCACCTGGACCCTGCCGCTGTCCTCCACGGCCCCGCATGGTCGCTGGCAGATCGCCGCCTATGTCGACACATCGAAGGATGCCGCTCCGGTGGGGCGGGTGCAGTTCGATGTGCAGGATTTCGTGCCGCAGAAGCTGAAGGTTTCGCTCACCACGCTGACCAAAAGCGTGAAGCCCGGCGGCGAGATCAAGGTGAAAGCCGAGAGCCGCTTCCTTTACGGGGCGCCGGCCAGCGGCCTCACCGGCGAAGCCGAAGCGCGCATCACCGCTGATCACACACCGTTCGATGCCTACAAAGGTTGGCAGTTCGGCCGCATGGACGACCGGTTCTCCGATGTCGATGTGCAGCTCAAGGTGCCGCCGACCGATGCGGCGGGTGTCACCACGGTTTCCGGCAAGGTGAACGAGATCGCCGACACGACGCTGCCGTTGCGGGCGATGGTTCGCGTTGCCATTCACGAGCCCGGTGGCCGGACCACCTCCAAGACCACCGAGATTCCCGTTCAGAATCATGACGTCCTGATCGGCATCCGCCCCGATTTCCATGGCTCGAGCGTGCCCGAGGGCCAGAAGGCGAACTTCCAGGTGATCGCCCTCAATGCCGATGGCAAGCGCATCAACCTGTCCGGCGTCACGTGGTCGTGGGTGCGCGAGGACACCAGCTATCAGTGGTATGAGGACGAAGGGAATTGGAAATACAAATCCGCCACCCGCGACCGCCTCATCACCTCTGGTACTATCAGGATCGGCACCGGCGCGCCCGTGCGGCTGGGGCAGGCGATGTCCTGGGGCACCTTCCGCCTGACCATCACCGATCCCAAGTCGGGGGCCTCGTCGTCATACCGTTATTATTCTGGCTGGGCGGCCTCCAGCGCCGGCGATCGGCCGGATCGCATTCCGGTTGCCGCCGACAAACCGAGCTATCATGCCGGCGAGATCGCCCATGTCCGCATCAAGCCGGCAGCCAACGGCAAGGCGCTCGTGGTGGTCGCTGGCGACAAGATCTTCTCCTCCAAGACCATTGATGCGCCGGTCGAAGGCGCCACCATTGATGTTCCCGTTTCTGCCGATTGGGGGGCTGGCGCCTATGTGCTGGTCACCGATTACCGGCCGCTCAACGATGTGACCGGTCATGAGCCGGTGCGCTCCATTGGTCTGGTCTGGCTGTCGCTCGACAACGCGCCGCGCACGCTGACGACCGTGATCGGCGGGCCCAAGAAGATCCTGCCGCGGCAGAAGCTCGACATTCCCGTGACTGTGAAAGGTCTTTCCGGTGGCGAGCAGGCCTACATCACGCTCGCTGCGGTGGACGAGGGCATCCTACAGTTGACCGCCTACAAGTCACCCGATCCCAACGCCTATTACTTCGGCAAGCGCCGTCTCGGTGTCGAGATGCGTGACGACTATGGCCGGTTGATCAGAGCCGAAAAGGGCGACGTCGGTCCGATGCGCGAAGGCTACGGCATGTTCGGCGGTCGCGCTCTGGCGGTCGTGCCCACCAAGACGGTGTCGTTGTTCTCCGGTCTGGTGCCGGTTGGCGCCAATGGCAAGGTCAACATTCCCGTCGACGTTCCCGACTTCAATGGCGAGTTGCGCCTGATGGCCGTGGCGATGAGCCCGGGCAAGCTGGGGCGGGCCGATCGCGCCTTGACGGTGCGCGATCCCGTGGTGGCCGATATTGTGCTGCCGCGCTTCCTGGCGCCGGGCGATCACGCCCAGGCCGCGCTCAATCTCGACAATGTGGAAGGCAGGCCGGGCAATTATGTCGCCACTATCACGGCCTCTGGGCCGGTTGCACTGGCGCATGGCAACCAGACGGTCATCACCCAGAATCTGGCCGCCGGCAAACGTGTTCTGATCCCGGTCGACATCAATGGCGACGGAATCGGCATCGCCACCATCGCGCTCAAGCTCACCGGTCCTGCGGGATTCAATGTCACCCATTCCTGGCGGATGGAGGTGCGGGCGCCGCAGATGGATATTGCGCGCGACGACACGCTACCCCTGAAGGCTGGTGCCAGCTTCACGGCGAACAAGTCGCTGGTTTCAGGCATCATTCCCGGAACGGCGACGGTGTCGCTCACCGTCTCGGCCCGGCACGGCTTCGCCAATGTGCCGGGTCTTCTGAAGTGGCTCGACAGATATCCCTATGGCTGCATCGAGCAGACCACCAGCGCAGCCATGCCGCTGCTGTACTTCAACGATTTGGCCGGCCTCGCCGGACTGCCGCGCGACCAGGCGTTGCACGATCGGGAGCAGCATGCGGTCGACCGCGTGCTTGACATGCAGAATCCGGGCGGCAATTTCGGCATGTGGGCGCCCGGCAATGACGCGGATCCTTTCATCAGCGCCTATGCCCTCGACTTCGTGATGATGGCCAAGGACAAGGGCTATGTCGTGCCCAACGATGCGCTGCGCCGCGGCACGGCTTGGTTGAGGCGCGCGGCGTCCTCGAAATCCTATGACGATGCCACGCGTGCTTACGCCTTCTATCTGCTGGCGCGGGCCGGGCAGGTGAACGTCTCCGATTTGCGCTATTTCTCCGACACGCGCGGGCCGCAATGGAAAACGGCCATCGCGGCGGCGCTGACTGGCGCGGCGGCCTCGGAAGTGGGCGACCGTTCGCGCACGGTCTACGGCTTCAATCGCGCCCGTGAAATCGCGTTCAAGGCCAATGCCCATACCTACAAGTCGGACGATTACGGTTCGTTGCTGCGCGATCTTGCGGCGACCACCGCCTTGGCGGCGGAAAGCAACATGGCCGACATGCTGCCGGCCTTGCTCTCCAAGGTCCAAGGCATCGACATGCGCCTCAACTGGACCACCACCCAGGAGAAGTCGTGGATTTTGCGCGCCGCCTACGAGCTGACACGCGAGAAGACGCGGCTCAACGTCCTGGTCGACGGCCAGCCGGCGCAGCAGCGCGACGGCGCCGTCCGCCTCAAGCCGGATTATGGCCAGCTCGACAGGGGCATCACTCTGACCAACCGTGGCGACGCCACCGTCTGGCGCACGGTTTCGGTGCAGGGCACGCCTTCTTCGCCGCTGCCGCCGCTGTCGAGCGGGATCACGCTGTCCAAGGCCGCATGGACCCTCTCCGGGTCGCCGGCCGATCTTTCCAACCTGCATCAGAACGACCGCATCATCATCGAGCTGTCGGGCCGGATGGCGAACAACTATGCCCGCCAGATCGGCTTGATCGACATGCTGCCGGCCGGGTTCGAAATCGAGCAGACCCTGAAGGGCGACGAAGGCAAGCCGTATAACCTGAACGGCACGCTCACCGACCTCACGATGGCCGATAAGCGCGACGACCGTTTTGTGGCGGCCTTCACGCTCGGGTCGCGTTATTACGGTCGCTACAGCCATCACGAGGCGCAGGTCGGCTTCCGTGTCGCCTATGTCGTGCGGGCGGTGGGAGTCGGCACGTTCGTGATGCCGGCGGCGATCGTGGAAGATATGTATGGGCCGGGCGTGATGGCCCGCACCGCGATGGGCACGGTGACGATCAAACCGTGAGGACCGATGGCAGATAAAAGACTGGCTGGTTCGAAGT
>JBJKRM010000422.1:0-6843 GCA_046704685.1 Rhizomicrobium sp. | reverse complement strand
GGTTCACTTCGTTTCTGACCGGCGGCGCATTTGCTGCTGCGACGGCGCTGAAAGACTAGGAGCACTACTACTACGGCTTCAACCTGGCAGGCACCGTGTCGAGCCTGCAAGCTGAGGCAAATTATGTCCGTGATGCCAGCAACAACGGCTGGGCCGCTGGTCTCAGCACTATGGCCAGTCTGTACGGTCTCAATCTACGCGCCTACTACCGTCGATATAATCACTTTGCCAGCGAGGCGGTGAACGCCAACGACACGCCGATGTCCTCTGAAATGGGGATCGATGCGAATGACCAAGCCCTGCTGCCTGGGTTGGGTACCTTCACCTACGGGCTCTCGGCGTCGCGGCAGACATTTGAAAGCAGTCTGCTGCATGCCTCCGATACCTATACATTCCGTTTTGCGAAGAATGTCCAGGGAATCGGATTTGCCAATGCACTTTACTATGAGGACAATCCTGGTCGGACCCTGCAGGATACGTTTTCCTTCCAGAGTCGTATCAGCAGTGTCGATGTGAGGCTCTCGGGTGTTTACCGGTTCATGCCATATCAACGCCTCGACGACGTGAACTTGGCTCTTAACTACCTCATCACCGATCACCTTTCGGGGCAGAGTGAGGTGGACAAGGGGCCGGCAACTGTTGGTAATTACAGCGTCATGCAGACCCTATATTGGGATTTTGACGCCTTCCGCTTCGGCTTTTTCGGAAGGATGGACGATTCAGGTTCCTATTCGGCCGGTGTCAATCTGACTTTCTCGCTTTCTCATGATCCGGTTACGGAGCAGTGGCGGTCTCGGCCGAGGCCGTCATCGGACAGCGGTGCGGTGGCCGGCCGCGTCTTTGTCAAACCGAACGGGGATGACATCGAAAGTGCGGTCGACCTGCACAAGGCCAGCGTTGTAGTCGACAACATGACGGTCCCGGTTGGCGCGCACGATGACTACCTGGCTGGTATGATCCCGCCATATCGCAAAATTAGGGTTGAGATTGATCCCAACTCGATTGCTGATCCGCTACTCAGCCCTGAACACAAGGGCTACGAGATAGTGACACGTCCTGGCAACACGGTGCTGGCGAATTTCCCAATGGTCATGACCACGACCATTGAGGGCAACGCTTTCATTCTCGATAAAGCAGGCAAAAAACAACCATTGAAGGATGCCGTCGTCGAACTGGAGGACCAGAGCGGCAGGCCGTTGCGCCGTAGCATTACCGAGTTCGATGGTTACTTCAGTTTCGACCGAGTTGGCGTAGGGCACTATCGGCTCGGCGTTCCGTCGGAGGTGCTGAAGGAACTCCACGCCACGATCAAACTCCAGCCGCGGATCGATATCGACAAGGTTACGGAATTCATCAGCAATCGGAACATCGTTCTTGCCCCGGTCAAGTGAACTGGCCGCGCTCCATCAGGCGCTTCCTCTGTAGGGTTGGGAGCCTTATGAGTGAGAAAGAGGCGAAGGTGATTCGGACGGCTGTTTCGGACCTGGGCGCTCGGGGCAAAGACATCCGCGTGTCGGCAGTTGTCTTGCGCGACGTAAGACTTGCCGGTGTCGTTCCACAGTTTGTACCCACGCAGTTCTGTCGTCTTGTGAGTGGACAGCGGCCCGGCAAGGACGATATGCCATCTTAAACACGGTGGACTAGCTGTCGGCTGTCCTTGTACGGTTGTCGGCACGTCGGATCAGGAGTCTATGTTGTGGCCCGACTACTTGTCGTGGAGGACAATGACAAGCTGGCACAACTGCTTTTACAGCGGCTGGGCGAGGCGGAATATGTTGTCGATCGTGTCGCCACAATGGCGGACGCACGTGATGTGCTGTCGCGCAACAGCTACGGCTTGATCATCCTCGACCTTGGTCTGCCGGATGGAAATGCGCTTTCGCTGCTGCGGTCACTCAGGGCAAATGATATCCCCACACCGATTCTTATATTGACGGCGATGAGCAGTGTTCGGGACCGGGTAGAAGGCCTCGGCGCGGGCGCGGACGACTATCTCGTGAAACCGTTTGCATTCGAGGAACTTCAGGCCAGGGTGCTGGCGCTCTTGCGACGACCGAGCGGATTCGTTGGTAAGCCGCTCCAGCTCGGCAATGTCAGCTTTGACACGGCAGCGCGCCAAGTCTTCGTCGACGAGCGCCCTGAAGTATTTTCGGCGCGCGAGACTGCCATCCTGGAAGCATTGATGGAGCGGCGTGACCGTGTCGTCACCAAGACGGCGATGTTGGACCGCATCTTCGGATTGTCGGTGGACGCCAGGGCAAACGCCATCGAAGTCTACGTGCATCGGTTACGCAAGCACTTGCAGGAAGTGGGAGGCAAGGTTGACATCCATACCGTAAGGGGTGTCGGCTATCTGATCCGAGAACTGTAGGATGCAGCTTCGGAAGAACACGATTCTGGCGAAGATGGTCGTGCTGCAAGTGGCCACGCTGGCGGTCATCGCGGTGGCGCTCTTTGCAGCTGCGTATATGCTGGTCCATTCGGGCGCCGCGAAATTCGAGCGACGCTCACTTCGGTCACAAGCCAACACTATTGCGCGGAGCCTCCGTGTCAGGCCGGATGGCAAGATCAGGGCGAAGCTGCCACGCGAGAGCCGAGAGTACTATGATAAGGGGCTTGGAGGGTTTGCCTTCGCAGTGACCGATCGTGACGGCGTTATGTTGGAATCATCGCGGTCACCCGACCGGTTGGAGCTGATGGGTGAGCCTAGGGCCGGAGCGCCAGTCTTCTTTCAGTCGAGCGACAAGCAGAAGGCCTATCTCGGCATCAGTGTGCCAGCGAATGTAGATGGTCGTATGGTCTGGGTTGAGGTCACGAGAAGTGTTCGTCATCCAGACTTGGTTACGGCTGATGTTGCAGCCTTTGTTCTGCAACGCATTGGTTGGTATGCCATTCCCATAGTCATGCTTGTGTTTGCCGTCAGTGTGCTCGTAGTACGGCGAATGCTGCGGCCTATCATGACTGTTTCAAGACTTGCCGGCAGTATTGATCCTAACCGACTGGATGCACGGCTGCCGACGCGGGATGTGCCGGGAGAGATCGTCCCACTGGTCAAGGCGGTCAATGCATCGCTTGCCAAACTTGAGCGCAGTTTCCATCTGCAGCGGGATTTCACCGCCTATGCCGCGCACGAACTGCGCACGCCACTCAGCATTTTGCGCATGCAGATCGAGGGGGTGGCCGACAAGAAGATTGTGGAATCTCTCCGTGATGATGTGGACAATATGAGCCATATCGTTGATCAGCTGCTGAGCGCGGCCGAATTCGAGGCGATGTCGGTCTCTCCGGACGAGATGGCGGACCTGCACCAAGTTTGCTGCGAAGTCATCGAGTCCATGGAGCCTTTGGCTCTTGCGAGCGGAAAGGACCTCGCGTTGATCGGCGATGAGGGCCCGTTGTGGCTCAACGCCAGTGCGCCGATGCTGCACCATGCCGTTCGAAACCTCGTCGAGAACGCGCTCAAATACTCGCCAGCGGGCACCCGTGTTGAAGTGGAGGTCGAGCCTCAGGGTATTGTTCGTGTGATGGATGAAGGCGTGGGCGTTCCCGAGGATCAACGTGCGCTCGTTTTCCAACGATTCTGGCGAGGCGACCGTACCAGGACCAATGGCGCAGGACTGGGTTTGGCGATCGTGTCGCGAGTCGCTGAAGTGCACGGCGGAACCGTGAAGGTGGAAGGCCGCTCCCAAGGCGGCGCGGTCTTTACGCTCGATCTGAGTGCTTCTCATGGTGCCGCACTCCCGAATGTCTGAGGTTTTCTTCAGTCAGTAGTCCTTTTGAGTTCTCTGATTTTTCCATGTCCGTGATGGCACGTTCGCCACCACAGCGTTCGGCATCACGGTGATGACGTGCCCGGCATCAGGCGGCGCTGGGACGTCGGCTGCCCTGATGCCCCGGAAAACCACGTCGTTGCAGTGACTGCACATTCCGGGTTAACTGGAATTCCCAGTCAACGAGTCAAGAAACATGAAGCTCTTCTTTTCGCTCGCCATTGCGATGCTGCTAGCCGCTGGGGCTCGTGCCCAGGACGCACTCACGATCAATGACTCTGGCTATTTCGACAAACCGGGTCTCAGCGTGATGGTGTTCAATGACTTCTACCCTGAAGGGCATCAGGGTGGCGTCACGATTGTGCAGCACGGTGTGCGTGTAGCTGCCATGGGCGATCTCAGGCTGGAAGCGGCGCCCGGGCAATGGTCGCCGATGCCTGCCGTGGGCGTGCGTCACGTCGACCGGGCTACTCAGACGATCACGCAATCGCTTTCCTTCCCGGATCCGAAACGGATGCACCAAGGTGCCAATCCCGTCACCTATCCGGACCTCAAATTCGCCTATCATGTCAGCGTAGCGCCGGTTGGCGGCAACAGCTTCAAGATCACCGTCGATCTCGACAAGCCGCTGCCCGCGAAGTGGATCGGAAGGGTTGGCTTCAATCTCGAACTGTTCCCCGGCGACCTGTTCGGCAAGGTCTATATGATGGATGGCAAGACCGGTATCTTCCCTCGACAGCCCGTCGGGCCGGTAAGCGATAAAAACGGGGCCGTAATGGACAAGCCGCTGGCGATCGGCAAAACGCTGGTGGTAGCGCCCGATACCGACCTCCAAAGGCTCAAGATCGAGAGCAAGACCGCCCCGATTCAGCTCATCGATGGTCGGGTCCCGCTGAACAATGGCTGGTTCGTGGTGCGTTCGCTGGTGCCGAAGGGCGCCAGCAAAGGCGCCATCGAGTGGATCGTGACTCCAAATGTTATCCCGGGCTGGCGGTATGGCCCGGTGATCCAGGTCTCCCAGGTGGGATATGACAGCGCGCAGCCCAAGCGCGCCATCATCGAGCTGGACAAGCGGGATACGACGACCAAGCCCGTCGTGCTCTACAAGTTTGACCAAACCGGTAAGCAGGAGGTGCAGCGCGGCATAGCCAAGAGATGGGGTCGCTTCTTGCGCTACACCTACGCGACTTATGATTTCTCGAACGTCACAGCGCCGGGCATGTATGTCCTCGGTTACGGTTCGACCCTGTCGCATCCGTTCCGTATCGCACCGGACGTCTATGCCCGCGGCGTCTGGCAGCCGACGCTCGAATATTTTCTGCCCGAGCAGATGTGCCATATGCTGGTGCGGCAGGGCTATCGCGTCTGGCACGGCCTGGACCACCAGGACGATGCCCTGATGGCGCCCATCAACCACATCCATTTCGACGGTTATTCCCAAGGACCGTCCACGCTTACGAAATACAAGCCCTTCCAACATGTGCCGGGGCTGAACGCCGGAGGCTGGCACGACGCCGGTGATTACGATCTGCGTGTCGAATCCCAGATGGGCACAGTCTGGGCGCTGTCGAAGATGGTGACGGAATTCGGCCTCAACTACGACTCCACCAAGATCGATGAAAAGCACAAGCGCACGGAGATCAACGATCCCGACGGCTTGAACGATGCCCAGCAGCAAATCGTGCACGGCCTGCTCTCCGTGCTGGGTGGCTACCATGCGTTGGGCCGACTCTACCGTGGTATCCAGGACATCAATCTGCAGCAGTACACGCTGTTGGGCGACGTCTCGACCAACACCGACGGTCTTATCTACGACCCCAAGCTCAAGCCCTGGCAACGTACGGCCACGACCTCCGGCAAGAAGGACGACCGGCTGGTCTTCACCGAGAACAACCCCAATCGCGAGGTCCAGGTGGCCGCAGAGCTGGCTGCCGCCTCGGTGGCTCTGCGCAAATTCAATCCCAAGATGGCGGCGGATGCGCTCAACGTTGCCCGCAAGCTCGATGCGGGGAGCTTCGCCAGGGCGAAAAGCGTACAGAGTCGCGTCTGGTTGCTGAGCGAGCTGCTGCTTGCCACCGGCGACAAGGCGTATGCCGACCGGCTCGTGGCGATGAAGCCCGACATCGTGGGGCATATCGGCGAGGCGTGGGCGCTCGGCGAAGTGATCGACCGCGTCGGCGATGCCGCGTTCAAGGCGGCCGTCGCCCATGCTGTCGCCGGCTACCAGAACAAACTGCGCCAGGATCTGGCCAAGACGTCTCCCTACGGCGTTCCCTTCCCATGGAAGGTCTGGGGCGTCGGCTGGAATGTGCAAGAACAAGCTGTGCATCAGTACTTCTTCCGCAAAGGATGGCCGCAGCTCGTCACCCCCGAGCTGGAGCTCAACGCGCTTAACTACGATCTCGGTGTCCACCCAGGGCAGAACACCGAGTCACTGGTCTCGGGTGTTGGTGTGAAATCGGCAACCGTCGCCTACGGCCAGAACCGCGCCGACTGGTCCTACGTTCCCGGTGGTGTGATTTCCGGCACCGCCCTGATCCGCCCCGACCTGCCGGAACTCAAGGTATGGCCGTATCTGTGGCAGCAGGGCGAATACGTCATGGGCGGCGGCGGCACGGACTTCATGTTCCTGGTTCTCGATGCGCGGGCGATGTTCGGCCAGCACGTCGCCGGCAACTGAACCATGACGATTGGAGACGGAGCTTCGGTTCATCACCGAGGCTCCGGCTCCTTTCCTCGGCGCAGCCCCCTTGAAATGGACTCCTTCCAACGCCCGAAAGCGAAAATTCACGCCCGTTTTGGGCAGAATCCGGGCTGCGACCGGTTTTCACATTTTCAGAAAGCCGCAGAATGCATGGTTTTAGTCGTCCGTTAAGAAGCCACTTTGGTGAGTGATGGTGTCCTGAGCACGGCAAAGATCGCCTCCAGGATTTGGTACAAGAGAAGCTCCAGCCACTTCAGGATGAGGCGGAAGTTGTAGCCGGCGGCGCTGAGCAGGGCGTTGGCACGGTCGCCGTGGCGGCCCTTGAGATAGTTGCGGCCCAGGTGGCCGTCGCTCTTCATGTGGCCGATG
>JBJKRM010000421.1:0-2926 GCA_046704685.1 Rhizomicrobium sp. | reverse complement strand
GCCTTGGCCACCTTCTCGCCGAGGAAATCCTCGGCCGCCGCTTTCAGCTTCTGCAGAATCTTCGCCGAAATCTCGGGCGGGCTGTAGGACTTGCCTTCCAGTTGCACGCGCGCGTCGCCGTGCGGTCCGCCGACCACATGGTAGGGGATACGACTGAGCTCGCTGCCCACCTCATCGGCCCGGCGGCCCATGAACCGCTTGATCGAATAGACTGTGTTTTCGGGATTGGTGATGGCCTGCCGCTTGGCGACCTGCCCGACCAGCCACTCGCCGCCCTTGGTTAGCCCGACCACCGACGGGGTTGTGCGCGATCCCTCCTGGTTGGCGATAACAACCGGTTCGCCGCCTTGCATGACGGCCACGACCGAGTTGGTCGTTCCCAGGTCGATTCCAATAATCTTGCTCATGAAGCCCTCCCGAAACTGTAAGGACGCTGAAATGTGGTGGTCGAACGGGTGTCATTATAGAATCTGAGCCTAATATTGTCAAGTAATGACATATGCCATATAACCATAATGAATATAATTACTTGCAGTGATTCCATCCTGTGCGAGATGTTCATTCGAGGCCGCCGCCAATGACAAATCGTTCACAGCGAGCATCTAAGGGTTTGAGTGGGGTTTGAGTGCTGGGTCAGGCAGCCTATCCGGCAACGCCGGAGCGCAAAGCCCGTTCCCGGAAACCCGTTTCGGTTACAATATGGCCCGAATTCTTATGCAATTGTAGGAGGCCTTTGTGGTTCGCAACAGGAACTGGTTCGTGTGGATGATTTGTCTCGTGCCGGCGATCGCGCTGCTGCCCACCACGGCAGGGGCGCAAAAACGGTCCCGGCTGTCCTCGGATCCGCCTCCCGCCGTCTCGGTGCCTCAAATTGCCCAGGGGAAATGCCAGGGTGTTCCATCCGCTCCCATCAAGATCGAAGATTTCACCGATTTTGAGTGCCCGGCCTGTCGTGCCCTGTATGTGCAGACCCTGCATCCCCTGATCCAGCAATACGTCTCCGGCGGAAAGGTCTACCTGATCCACCACGATTTTCCGCTCCCGATGCACCCCTATTCGCATAAGGCGGCCTATTACGCCGACGCGGCGGCCGCGATCGGCGAATTCGCGCCGGTCGAGGACGCCCTCTTTACGCACCAGCCGCAATGGGCGGCCAAAGGCGATATCCAGCCGGTTCTGGCCGCCGTGCTGAGTCCCTCCCAGCTGCGGCGGGTGGACGAACTGGCGAAAACGACTGAAATTCACGAGGCGGTGCAGCAGGACGTGGACCTGGGAACGCACCTCGGCGTGCACGAAACGCCGACCATGTACATCATCTACAAGGGCAAGCGCACGCCTATCATCGGCGCGGTCAGCTATCCCATTCTGCGGCGCTATCTGAATGCGCTGCTTCATCAATAGCCGGCGAAGAAAAACCTGCGGGACGCAGGCCGCTCCAGCGGGTAAAATATCAGGGAAGCGGCAAGTTGTATGAGAAGGGCTGTATGAAAACGGGGCATCAGGGAGGAAACGCGGTGATCAGATCGCGGAATGCGCTGTGGGTGGTTGCGTTGCTGGTCGGGGTCTGCGGGATTACGGCAAGCGCGCTGGCGGGCGGGGTCGCGGGCAGGGTCCCCTTGCCCCGGGTGACGCCGCAGACGATCGCGGCCGGCAAGACCTACGGCATTCAGTCGGCGCCGGTCCGCATCGACGAGTTCAGCGATTTCGAATGTCCCCACTGCCAGCGGCTCTACCTGAACACCCTGCGTCCGCTCATCAACCAGTACGTGGCCAACGGGAAGGTCTTCCTCGTCCATCACGATTTCCCTCTTCCGATGCACACCTATGCGCGCCAGGCGGCCTACTACGCCGATGCCGCCGCGGCCATCGGCAAGCTCGGACCGGTCGAGCAGGCGCTGTTCCTGCATCAGGATCAGTGGGCTTCGAATGGCAAGATCGAGCCGTTCGTCGCCGCCGTTCTCAGCCCGGTGCAAGCCAAGCAGGTCGAGGAGCTGGCCCAGACCGCCATCATTCACGATGCCGTGCAGAACGACGTGACTCTGGGCGACCACCTGGGAATCAACGAAACCCCCACGATGTTCATTACCTACAAAGGCAAGCGCATGCCCATCATCGGCGACGTCAGCTATCCCATCCTGCGTGGCTATATCGATGCGCTGCTGCGTCAGTAATCGCCGATGACGACGTCGGCGCGGGGCAGGCTGGGGAAAATCTTACTGCTGATCGGTCGTCTGATTCTGGGGGGTATTTTCCTCTTCGCCGCCTACGGGAAACTCCGGCCCATCGGAACCGACGCGTGGACTCCGGCCTCTTTCCGGATCACGCCCGCCTCGCTGAGCGTTTCGATGATGCTGTTTGCCACGCAGGTCGACTCCTATCAGCTTCTGCCGACCTGGGGCGTGATGTTCGTCTCCCACACGCTGCCCTGGTTCGAGTTCGGGCTGGGCCTGCTGTTGCTCTCCGGTCTGCTGTTGCCTTGGGTTTCCCTGATCACGACGCTGCTGGTCGCGGCGTTTTTCGGGATCATCGTGCGAACCTATTTCGCCGGCCTGCATATCAATTGCGGCTGTTTCGGCCCCGGAGCCGAAGCGCTCACCGGATGGACCATCGCGCGCGACGGCCTGTTCCTGGCCATTGCCGCCGCTGTCACCATCGGCGCCTTCCTTCGGGCGGGGGCGGCGCGCAGAGCCCGGCGGGCGGCCTAGGCGGCTTCGCCGGCATCGGCGCCGGCCGATCTCCGGTTGCGTTTTCCTGAGGAACCCCTCGATGCACCGCGCCCTGTTCCGTTCGCTGTCCCGATCGATGCTCCGATCGATGTCCCTATCGGGGCCTGTCTTATCGGCCGTTCTGGCGGTGGTCTTGTGCGGCATCCTGCCGGTTGCGGCCGCCCCGCGCCAGGCGCCCGCCGGCCGGCTCACCGTCGAAT
>JBJKRM010000420.1:0-3132 GCA_046704685.1 Rhizomicrobium sp. | reverse complement strand
GCATCAAGCGGGTGGATGGTCTCAGGCCCTGTTTTGCCGTTCTCCTCCAAACGGCATGTCGGCTATGAGGAAGGACTCGAGGGAGCGGAGGTCGGCCTGATCTGCATCCAATGGCGCTTCGGCAGATGAGACGATAGGACATTAGAAGAACGGAGGAATTATGCGGCGTTGGGTTATCGGAATAGGAGTTTTAAGCGCTATTGCATTGTCAGCCGTTGTCCAAAGCCATACCGTTTCACTTGCCAGAGGGGCCGTGGAGTACGGTTGGGTATCGTTGTTTAACGGCAAAACCCTTAATGGATGGCAGGTTCACAAGGGAGGAGACTGGAAAGTGGAGAACGGGGCACTTGTCTGCCCTGGAACGAGCGCAGGTTGGCTGGAAACTTTGTCACCCTCGAACGATTTTATTCTCAGACTACAGTTTCGCGGAGCAAGCACTGTCAATAGCGGCGTCTTTTTGCGAGCCCAGAGAGAAGGGCTTCCCTGGGTCACCGGATACGAATGTCAGATCTGGGCTCAGATGCCTACCGGGTACAACACGGGCAGCCTGGTTGGATCGGTCAAGGCGCAACCCGCAAAGATCCTCTCCGGTCGCTGGAACAGATATGAAATAACGGCTGACGGCAATCACTTCGTGGTTGTTTTAAATGGCAAGACGTTGTTGGACGGACACAACTCGAACCACCTGACCGGCAAAATCATTGGCCTGCAATGCAACAAGAACAATAAGATCGAGTTCCGGGACATCATGCTGAGACCTCTGTCACGGTGACGTTCAGCACTGCGCGACTCTCACTGCAATTGGGATCATACGGCCTGCAGGGAATTCCGCGCGCAGCACTTCAAGTGAGCAGGCGGCAGGCGTTGGCTTTGATGAGGAGATAAATTCCCACGCCGGGGGCGAGCTCAAGCGCCTGGGTGGCCTGCGGAGTGATGCGCACTTTGAGATCGACTCCGCAGTCGGCCACCAGTTCCACACTTTCCTCGTCGCGCAGCAGCTGCTTGACGGTTCCGGCCAGCAGATTGCGAGCACTGGTGCGGCTGATGCGCTCGCGGGAAACGATGATGTCTTCCGCGCGGATGCCGAGGGTCACGCGGCTATCTTCGGGAAGCTGGCTGCGGGGAATAACCATCTGGCACCGTCCGAGGTCGATGACGCTGATACCCACCTGCGGCTGATGCTTGGCCACCCGTCCTACCAGGATGTTTTCCGTCCCCACCACCTGTGCTGCCGGAACATTGACCGGCGCGTTGAAGATTTCCAGCGGCCTTCCCTGCTGGACGATGCGGCCGTCCGCCATCAGCAGCAGGTGGTCGCCAATGCGAACGGCGTCGGCCGGGCTGTGCGTGACATAGACAAAAGGAATCCTTGTCTTGCGCTGGACTTCGACGATTTCATCCAGCAGACGCGAGCGGGTCTGGACGTCGACAGCAGAAAGCGGTTCATCGAGCAGCAGAACGACCGGGTCCGAGGCCAGCGCACGGGCTAGCGCCACGCGTTGCTGCTCGCCACCGGAAAGTTGAGCAGGCTTGCGGTCTGCCGCGTAATCCACTCCAACGAGCTTGAGCATTTCCGCGGCATGTTGCCGCCGGGCACGGTCATTCTGGGCCTTGGCGCCGTAATCCACGTTCTCCGCTGCGGTCAGATGCGGAAACAGCAGGTAATCCTGAAAGACAAACCCTAAGCGCCGTTTCTGCATGGAGAGGTTCACGCGGACGGCGGAATCGAAATAGACGGCGTCACCCAATGTGATTCTGCCGGCATCCGGCTTCACCATTCCGGCAATCGAACGCAAGGTGGTCGTCTTTCCTGAGCCCGACGCGCCAAACACCACCGTTATGCCCTGGTTGGCCGCGAAGGCCACATCCAGAGTGAAACTGGGCCTACCGTTCGAGGCGAACTGTTTTTTGATGGCGACATCCAGCATGGCTATGCTGCCTTCGGCGGTCGGGTCAGAACATTCGTCAGATAAATGACCGCAATTGAGGTGACAGTCAGGATAACCGCCATGATCTGTGCTTTCCCGTCCTCGCCGGAAATAAAAGCTTCGTAAATGGCCAGCGGCATGGTCTGCGTTTTGCCCTGGATATTTCCTGCCAGCATCAGCGTGGCGCCGAATTCACCCAGCGCTCTCGCAAAGCTGAGAACCACTCCCGCCAGAATGCCCCGAGAAGCGAGGGGCAGCGTGACCCGAAAGAACGTCTCAAATTCGCTTTTGCCAAGACTGAAGCTGACTAGTTCGTAGCGCCGGTCAATCGATTCCAGCGCAGCGCGCGCCGATTTCACCATGAGTGGCAGGGCGACCGTTCCAGCGGCAATGGCCGCAGCTTCCCAGGTAAAAGCTACCGTCCAGCCCGTCATTGCAAAAATGATGCGGCCCAGGAAACCGCGCCGGCCTAGCAGAATAATCAAGTAATAGCCGGTGACGGTGGGCGGCAGCACCATGGGCAGCGTGACCAGGGAATCGAGGAACTCCTTGGCGCGGAATTCGCGACGGGCCAGTATGAAGGCCAGCGCCGTGCCTATCAGCGTGATGCCCACCGTCGCGACGCTGACCACCAGAACGGATAGCTTGAAAGCGGACCAGATCATCGCGCCTTGATTGGCCGGAAGCCGTAGCCTTTAAGGATGCTTTCGCCCTCCGGGCTGAGAACCAGTTTGACGAATTGCCTTGCGGCTTTGGGATGCGCACAGCCCTTGATGACGGCAATGGGGTACCGGACTGGCCCGTAAGTGCCGGAGGGCGCCTCGGCCACTTCCCGCACCTTTCCGTGCGCAATCATCACGTCGGTTGAATAGACGACACCCGCGTTGACTTCGCCGCGCATCACGTAATCGAGCACTTGGCGAACGTCCTCGGCGAAAATCAACCGCGAATGGAGCTTTGTCCAGAGGTGCATGCTCTCGAGTGCTTGCTTGGCATAAAAACCCGCCGGAACGGTTTTGGGGTCGCCGACAGAAAGGCGCTTCACCTGCGGCTCGCTCAGTTGGCGGAATGAATCGAGCTTGAGCTTTGAGTTTGCGGGGACGACGAGCGCCAGGCTGTTACCTACAAAGTCCGCCCGGGTGCCGGGGACAATCAACGACTCGGACTGAAGGCCGTTCATCTCCTTTTCGCCCGCGCTGGCATA
>JBJKRM010000419.1:0-5354 GCA_046704685.1 Rhizomicrobium sp. | reverse complement strand
CCCCCCCGCCGCGCCACCCCCATCGCAATCGCGTTGCCGCCGCCGCCTCGGGACTTGAGATCAAGTTCCATGCCTTGATCTTTGGGTGTCCCGGTGGCCTATTTGCAGGGCATTGTCGCAACATGGGGGAATGACCTATGCGGAAGCTTCTGTTGGTCTCGGGCCTGTTGGCGGGCGGCGCGCTCGTCACCGGTACTCCGGCGCTGGCGGCGACCGGGTGTGCGTGCGCAACGCTCACCCATGCGCCGGTCTGCGTGGCGTCGGTCGATGCCTGCGTCGCCGGCATGCACGGCCTCTGCGTGGCGCCGTGTGACTACCACCCGGTGATGATGAAGAAGCACTACAAGAAAAAGGCGATGAAAAAGAAGATGTAAGCGGGCCGAGCACCGCGCATCCGCTTTGCGGCGAGGCTCCGTCTCCGGACGGAGCCTTTTATTTTTTCGGCTTTCAGCCGCCCGGACGGAGGGTTGACGGCAACCGGCCGATCACCCATTGACCATAGGGACGGGGCCGAATTTCGCCCTTTGAACCCTGCCGGACCCGTAATGCCGCTTCGCCTCGACAGCCAGAGTCCCGATTTTGCCGACCGTTTCCGCGCCTTTCTCGGCGTCAAGCGCGAGGCCGCCCAGGACGTGGAACAGGCGGTGCGCGCCATCATCGCCGACGTCGCGGCGCGCGGCGACACGGCGCTCAAGGAATTGACCCTGAAGTTCGACCGCGTCGATCTCGACAAAGTAGGCCTGCGGGTGACGGCCACCGAGATCGACGCCGCCGAGAAGCTTTGCGACCGGGCCGCGCTCGATGCGCTCAAGCTCGCGCGCGACCGGATCACGGCCTATCACACCCGCCAGAAGCCGCGGGACGAGCGCTTCACCGATCCGCTGGGGGTCGAGCTCGGCTCGCGCTGGACCGCGATTCAAGCGGTGGGGCTTTACGTGCCCGGCGGCACCGCGGCCTATCCCTCGTCGGTGCTGATGAACGCGCTGCCAGCCAAGGTCGCCCGCGTGCCGCGCGTCGCCATGGCCGTGCCGTCGCCCGAAGGCGCGCTCAATCCGTTGGTGCTGGCCGCGGCCGAGCTCGCCGGCGTCGCCGAGATCTACCGCATCGGCGGCGCCCAGGCGATCGGTGCGCTGGCCTATGGCACCGGAAGCATCGCTCCGGTCGACAAGATCGTCGGTCCCGGCAACGCCTATGTCGCCGCCGCCAAGCGCGAGGTGTTCGGCACGGTCGGCATCGATTCCGTCGCCGGTCCGTCCGAAATCCTGGTGATCGCCGATGCCGGCAACAATCCGGACTGGATCGCCGCCGACCACTTGTCCCAGGCCGAGCATGATGCTTCGGCGCAGTCGATCCTCATCACCGACAGCGAGGATTTCGCCCGCCAGGTCGACGCTGCGATCGACCGCGCCCTGGTGCTGCTGCCGCGCGAGAAGATCGCATCCGCCAGCTGGCGCGATTATGGCGCGATCATCGTGGTCGCCGGTCTGGCCGACGCCGCGCCGCTCGCCAACCGCATCGCGCCGGAGCATCTGGAGCTGGCCGTCGCCGATCCCGATGCCTTGCTGCCGCTGGTCCGCCATGCGGGGGCCATCTTCCTCGGTCGTCACACGCCGGAAGCCATGGGCGATTACATCGCCGGTCCCAACCATGTGCTGCCGACGGCGCGCACCGCGCGCTTCTCTTCGGGCCTGTCGGTGCTCGATTTCGTCAAGCGCACCACGTTGCTGTCGTGTACCCCGGCCGCCATCGCCGCGCTGGGGCCCGACGCCATAGCGCTCGCCGAAGCCGAAGGACTTGATGCGCACGCCCGTTCGGTGGCGGCGCGGCTGAACAGCCGGACCGATGGCTGAGACCTCGACCTTCCGCCTGGAAAGCGTGACGCTGGAGGACAAGAACTCCGACGGCTACGGCCGCGAGGTCGAGCACGAGCGCCAGATCGCGCTCTACGATCTGATACAGTCCAACGTCTTCCATCCCGTCGGGTCGCAGGGCGGCCCTTACAATCTGGTGCTGGGGGTGGAGCAGAACCGGCTGGTGTTCAACATCAAGCTGCTCGACGGCACCCGCCACGGCACGCTGATCCTGTCGCTGACGCCGTTCCGCAAGGTGATCAAGGAGTACTTCGCGGTCTGCGACAGCTATTTCAAGGCCATCCCCAACCAGCCCTCGGCCCGCATCGAGGCGCTCGACATGGGGCGCCGCGGCCTGCACGACGAGGGTGCCCAGATTCTGATGGAGCGGATGCAAGGCAAGATCGACGTCGATTTCGACACCGCCCGCCGCCTTTTCACCCTGATTTGCGTTCTACATTTGAAGGGTTAGCGCCTTACCTCTGGCGGGGCGCGGCGAAAACGGCCGCAAAACCGCGTGATTCCGCCGCTTGGGCGGTGGATGAGGCCCCGCAAACCCTTGCTTTTGCCGCTTTTAAGTGCATTCTCCCGGCGGATTTTCCCGTCAACGCTCGAGGCCGGATGCCCAAGGAAGAACTGCTCGAATTTGAAGGCGTGGTCAGTGAACTTCTGCCCAACGCGACGTTCCGCGTCACCCTGCAGAACGGACACGAGATCATTGCCCACACTGCTGGCAAGATGCGCAAGAACCGCATCCGCGTGTTGACCGGCGACAAGGTCATGGTGGAAATGACGCCTTATGATCTTACCAAAGGGCGCATCACCTATCGCTTCAAGTGAGCCCCGCCTCGGCCTGCTCCTGGCGAGCGAGAGCCCGCGGCGCAAGGCGCTGCTGGCGCAGGCCGGCATCATCCCCGATCTGATTCGAGCGGCCGCGCTCGACGAGACGCCCGTCAAGGGCGAGCTGCCGCGCGACTACGCCGTGCGTCTGGCCGCCGAGAAGGCCCAGGCCGTCTCGGCCCGGTGCCGCGAGGGCCGCGACGGCGATCGCCTGCTGGTGCTGGGCGCCGACACGGTGGTGGCCTGCGGCCGCCGCATCCTGCCCAAGCCGGAGGACAATGGCGGCGTGCTCCAATGCCTTGAGCTGCTGTCCGGCCGCCGCCATCAGGTGATCACCGCCGTCGCCGTGATCCGGCCGGGCAAGTTCATCCGCACACGGATTGCAACCACGCGCGTCGCCTTCCGCCGCCTCACACCGGCGGAAATCGGCAAATATGTCGACAGCCGCGAAGGCATCGGCAAGGCCGGCGGCTACGCCATCCAGGGCCGCGCCGAGGTGTTCGTCGCCGGTCTCAACGGCTCCTATTCCAACGTGGTCGGTTTGCCGCTGGCTGAGACCGTGTTGCTGCTGCGCGGCTGCGGCTACGCGTGCTGAGTTTCCCCTCCCCGCAAGGGGGAGGTGAAGGAGAAAGTCGGACAGTTACCCCTCTCTCCCGCTCGGCCGGGGATGACAGAGTTGTTTTTATGTCTCAACAAGGCTGTCAGCGCGCGTTGCGCTCATCTCACGCAACCGTCCCGCCTCACCTCCATGAACGCCTTCATCGCCATCGCCGGCGGGGCGTTGCCGCATTAACCTGTGAGGCGCAACCGGGCGGTTGTGGAACGGCGTCATTCCGGCCTTTCTGTGGTTTCCGGCGGTATCGGTTTCTTAATGCGGTCCCCATACCCTGACCGGGTTTGCGCGGGAAACAACCATGACCGTGGCAGAAGGCGCCGTCCCACGCCGCACCGCAGCCCTGGTGCTGACGGTGTGCTTGTTTGCCCTGTGGGGCTTCGGCAACCTCTTCTACGAGACCCTGCTGCCGCACATCCGGGTCGCGGTCGAACTGTCGCGTTTCGAGCAGGTTGTGTCGCAGAGCGTCAACAGCATCGTCTATTTCGTCGGCGCGATTCCGGCGGCGCTCTACGCCAGGCGCTTCGGCTACAAGGCGGCGATCCTGTTCGGCCTGGGCTGTTTCTGCATCGGCGCCTTCGTTCTCTATCCCGCCACCGAATTGCACGCCTTTTCCTATCTGCTGGGCGCGATCTCGGTGATGGCCTGCGGCTGGGTCGTTCTGGAGATCGCGGCCAATCCGCTGATCACCGCGCTCGGCTCGCGCGACAGTGCGGTGCGCCGGCTCAACGTCGCGCAATCCTTCTATCCCATCGGCGGCCTGGCCGGGCTCTATATCGGCCGCTGGATCATCGCGGCTCATCTGGTGCTGCCGGCGGCACGCCTGGCGCATGCCGTGGTGCACCCCTACATCATCATCGGCGCCCTGGTCATGGTGCTGGCGTTCTTTATCGACGACGCGCGCTATCCCGCGGTGGCCACCGAACGCATCAAGCGCCTCGACGGCGTGGGGCGGGAACTGGCGGCGCTGTCGCAGCGGCCGGTCTTCCTGTTCGGCGTGGTGACGCAGTTCTTCTGCGTCCTGGCGCTGGCCGGCACATGGACGATCAGTGGCTCCGTGATGGCCCAGGCCTTTCCGGGCGTGCCGCCGGTAGCCGATGCCTTCGTGTGGGCGCTGATGGTGTTCGGCCTGGGGCGCATTGCGGGTTCCGCGCTGATGATCCGCTGCACGCCGGAATGCGTGCTGACGGTGTTTGCGGCCGGCGGGCTGGTGCTCAGCGGCGTTGCGGTCGCCTTCGGCGGGCCGCTTGGCGCCATCGCCGTGATCGCTTCGAGTTTCTTCCTTTCCATCACCTGGCCGACGGTGCTGGGCATCTCCATTGTCGGCACCGGGCCGTTGATGAAGCTGGGAACCGCACTGATCTGCATGGGCGGCGCGCTGGGCGGGTTTGCCTACCAGATGCTCGTTCTGGTCGTGAAGTTTCCGGCCGCACATGTGTCCATGCTTGTTCCCGCGATCTGCTATGGCGTGATCCTGGCCTTTGCGGTCGTCGCTCGCCGTCTGCGCTGATCCGCCGGGTTCCCTAATTTATTGCCCGCGCGCCCGGTTCTTCGCCGCGCCGGAAGCGTTATGCTGCTGACGTGTTTTCTGTCGGACTTACGCATCGTCGTTCATGCAGAATACCGCTCTGGAAGATTGGAAGGCCTACGACGTCGAGCGCACCGGCTCGGTCAAGGGCGTCTGTCTGTGCTGTGGCGCCGCCACCAACAGGATAACAGGCGTGCTGAACCGCGACGGCAAGACGCTGGCCGCCTATGGCGTTTCGTGGACGCTCGGCAGGAGTGATCACGGCGCGGCTTTCGACATCATCCTCGGGCCCTGGGGCAAAGGCAGCCGCAAGCGTGACCGCGTTCGCATTGCGCTGGCCTTCCGCGTGGTGCGCGGCGTGCCCGAGTTCACGGTGGTCGACGGCGCCGAGCCCGCCCCGTCGCGGCACGATCTGTTCGGCAAAGGGCTGCAGCGCGCCGACGTGATCGGCACGCCGCTGGCGCAGCAAGCCTTCGCTTTGGCCGATGCGGTCTATATGGACGATCCACGTCTGGACGAGCTG
>JBJKRM010000418.1:0-4691 GCA_046704685.1 Rhizomicrobium sp. | reverse complement strand
TTCCGCCGAACCTCCCAGGTCCCACCTACTTCGTGGCATTGAGCCAACATCCTCGCCGCAGCATGCTTTTATCCACCTCCCCCTTGGGGGGAGGTGGATTCTTGGGGCCTTTCGGGAGGAATGCCTGTCACAACCCCCGCCCCCTTGACCCCCTCCCCCCTCTGCCCCATGTAACCCACGCAGTCTTGGGGCAGCGCCAATGAACGCACCGGCGCGGATCGACATCCCGCGGTTTGCCACCGTCGAAAAGGTCATCGCGGCGCTCAAACCGAGCGAACCCGTCTATCTTCTGATGCCGGAGAAGTTCAAAACCGCGGCACAACGCTTCCTCGAAGGCTTTCCCGGCGATGCCATGTATGCGGTGAAAGCCAATCCGGCGCCGCATGTACTGGAACTGGTGTGGGCGTCCGGCATCCGCCATTTCGACACCGCCTCGCTCGGCGAGGTGAAGATGATCAAGACGCGCTTTCCCGAGGCGATCTGCCATTTCATGGCGCCGGTGCGCCTGCCCGGCCACGCCCGCGAGGCCTTCGCCACTTATGGCGTCACCGATTACGTGGTCGACTGCGATTTCGAACTCGACAAGCTGCTCAGCGAAACCGGCGATCCGTCCAAGCTGCGCATCTTTGTGCGGCTGGCGGCGCAGCTCGGCGGCGCCCTGCTCGAACTGTCGAGCAAATTCGGCACCAATCCCGACGAGGGCGCGCGGCTGTTGCAGCGCATCGCCGGCGCGGGCGCCAAGCCGGCACTCACCTTCCATGTCGGATCGCTATGCCTGTCGCCGTTCTCCTATGCCCAGGCGGTGGAGATCGTGCGTCGCACGGTGGACAAGGCGGGCGTCAAGATCGCCGGGCTCGACATCGGCGGCGGCTTCCCCGGCCCCTACCAGAACAACGATGTCCCGCCCTATCTCTGGTATTTCGACACCATCAAGGAGGCGCTCGCCACATTGGAGCGGCCCGACCTGCCGATCCTGTGCGAGCCGGGCCGCGCCCTAATCGCCGAAGGCGTGTCGCTGATCACCCAAGTGGTGCTGCGCAAAGGCGACCGGCTTTACATCAACGACGGAACCTATGGCAGCTTCGACGAGCTGACATTGCCCGGCTGGAACGCCGATTATCCCAACCGCGTCTTCACCCTCGACGGCAAGGGCCGCGCGCTGCCGCTGCCGGGCGATCTGAAGCCGTTCCGGGTGTACGGGCCGACCTGCGACACGCTGGATGTGCTGCCGCGGCCGCAAATGCTGCCGGACGGCATCAGTGCCGGCGACTACATCGTGTTCGACGCTATGGGCGCCTACACGGTGGCGGTGCGCACCACCTTCAACGGATTCTACCCGGATAGCTGGGTACAGGTGGGGAATTAACGTAGCCAACAAATCCTTAACGCCCTTGCGCTAGTCTGCCCGCCGAAGGGAAACACGCATGACGGGCGCAAAAGAGCGGCTGGGCCAGTTGCTGGCTTTGGCGGCGGAGCGGCGGTGGACGCCGCTAACACGCGAGCTGTGCGATCTCGTGCTCTACTGGCCGACCGATTATCCCCCCGCCATGCGCGAGCCCATACTCGCCCTGTTCGAAACGGCGCTGCGCGAAGCCGATGCCGCCACCCAAGGCGAAGTCGCCAGCCGTCTTGCCGGCCAGACCAACATCCCGCTCGGCGTGATGAACGCGCTTTATCTTGCTGCGCCGGCTGCCGTGCGCCGCGAGATCCTGATGCGCAACGAGCTGGAAGGCGAACCTCTCGAGGAAAGCACCGATTCCGATGCCGTGCTGGCGGTGGCCCGCAAAGGCGCGCGCGATTTCGCCGGCGCGCTGGCCCAGGCCGCGCAAGTGCCGCGCCACATCACCCAGGCGGTCCTCGCCGATCCGTCCGGCGAAGCCCTGGCCGTGTTCTGCCGCGGGCTCAAGCTGAACCGCGCCATCTTCTCGGCCATCGCCCTGTTGCGCGCGCCGACGCAAATGCCGCTCGAGGCGTTCGATACCGTGGCCGATCGCGCCGCGGCGCATCTGGTGCACGACTGGCGCAAGCGGATGGACCAGGCGGTGGCCGACGACATCGCGGCGGCGGAGTAACGCCCCCCACACACCCACTGCGCGTACCGACGTCCAAAAACGCCTTGGCCGTAGCGGCATCAGCGTGCAAGACGCCGCAGTGGCCGACTATCTCACATCGGATATACTTCTATTGTCCACACAGGGGGGAAATCGTGCGGACATATCTTGTCGCCGTAGTGGCTATCGGTGCGTTCGTAGCGTCGTCGTCTGCCGCAAACTCGGCAGGCGCGTGGCAGACTGTCAGTCTCGACAACAATCCCGACTTCACCATCGACGTTCCGACAGTCGTAGGCAGTGACTACCTGCCCGGCGCCAAGTCGCGGGCCGGTGGGCAGCTCATGTTCTATGTCGTCACCTGGAAGCCCTGGGGCGGCATGTATTGCTCCGTCTACCGTCTGAACTACAGCGACTTCAACATGAATCGCGACACCTTCGTGGCCAGGCTGGCCGCCGGTGCCGGCGATGTGTTGTGCGCCGGAGAGGACAGCATGACGAACCGCGACGACATGGAGAACAGGACACTCACCAGCAACGGCTTGCCGGCCAGTCTCTGCACGGTGGGCTACGCCGATCCCGGCCAAAAGGACGGCGGTTCGATCATCAGCGTTCTCGCCGTCGCCGGCAAGCAGCACGCCTTCGAGGTGCAATGCGGGCACAACGCAGACACCCAAGAGGACGCCGAAGGCAATTGGGAATACACCTGGACCAAAGATGCCACGCACGTCCAGCAGAGCCTGCATCTACCGCCATCGGAAAAGTAGAATGGGGAACATCATGCCGAAGCATCGCGCAGTGCTCGCCGCCGTGGCGGCCCTTCTCGTCCTTCCGGCCGCGACCTCCGCCAAAGGCACGTGGAAGAGGGTAAGCCTGAACAAGCAGCACGATCTCACCATCGAGGTGCCGGCCGGGATCGGCACGCACTATCTGCCCGACGCCGCCGGCCGCGCCAACGACGAGTTGCTCGACTTCGAGGTCCAGGACAAGACCGGCTGGTATCTGTTCTGCACCATGAACCGCACGCTGCTCGACAAACCGGCGACGCGCCAGAGCATCGTCGACGACTTCAAGGCGAGCAAGGGTAGCGACGTCTGCTCGCCGCTGAAAGGCATCACCGCACTGAAGACCTTCGGCTCGCGCACCCTGACGATCGGCGGCTATCCGGCGGCGAACTGCACCATGAGTTTCCACGATGCCAAAGCAAAGCCGCCTGGTATGGTGCTCAGCGACACGGCGGTCGCCGGACCCGGCGCCCTCTATGTCATGACCTGCGACCTCCGCGATACGACGCAAGCCAAGGCGGAAGCCGACTGGCACAAAGGCGGCGCCGCCGCGGTGACGCGCATCACCCAGAGCCTGCGCGTGCCGAAGGCGCGGTGACGGCGGATTTCGGCAGCGACCGGAGGGGGTGAAATGACCAAAAGATCGGCGATACGGACCGGCTCGCTACTCGCGGCTTGCGCCATGCTTCTGCCGTGGGCCACGGCGACCGCCCAGACCGACCAGTGGCAGAAGGTCCATCTCGATCACGGCATCACCATGGATGTGCCCGCTGTGGTGGGTAACGACTACAAGCCGGCGGCGACGGGTACGCAGGACGGCGATCTCATGTTCTTTGCCGTCACGACCAACAACGCCGGCGATATGAACTGCCTGCTGGCCATCGTCCCCTACAGCAAGACCATGACGCATGTGGATGTGATCGAGAAGTTGGCCGACAGCCGCCGTGATGGACTGTGCACCGCCGGCGATGGCCAAACCGGAATCAATGTCGGCGAATCCAAGTCGATGTCGGTCAGCGGCTTTCCCGCCGGGCGCTGCGCGGCGAGCTATACGATCGCGCGCAACAAGCAGCCCGGTCAGATCACGGCAATGATGGGCGTGGCGGCGCCGGACGCCTTCTACCTTCTCAATTGCACCGTATCGGCGGATTCGCAGGACGACGTGAAAGACGATTGGACCTACCGCTGGGAATCCGTAGTGCATCATATCCAGGACAGTGTGCAGATGGCGGGCCAATAGGAGAACGGCATGACCACCAAGCGACCGGCGGCCTTCGCAGTGATCTTCCTGCTGGCCAACACTTGCGGCGCTGCGGGCGCCGATAGCGACTGGAAGACGGTTGAACTGAACGGCGGCATCACCATGGATGTCCCGTCGGTGGTGGACAACTACCTGCCGTCCGCCAAGGACGCCAAGAGCGGCGAGCTGGCGCAGTTCTTCGTCAACAGCCCGGCCGACGGCGAACTCGACTGCCTCTTCAGCCGGTATGCGTACCGGGTGACGCCGCGCGCCGGATGGATCGACAAGCTGGCGGGCGATGACCGCAATGTGCTGTGCACCATGGGCGACAATCACACCGATACCGAGGTCGGCGAATCGGAGTCGCTGTCGGTCAGCGGCTTTCCCGCCGGACGCTGCGCGGCGGCCTACACGGTGCCGGGCGACAAGTCGCCGGGGCAGCTTACCGCCGACATGACCGTCGCGGCGCCCGGCGCCGTGTATTCCCTGCACTGTGTCGTCTTCGAGGAAACGCAAGACGATGCCGTGGAGTCCTGGCTCGACCAATGGAAGGACATCGTGCAGCACGTCCAGCAAAGTATTCATCTGCCGCACGGGGCATAGCAGGAGGGTTTCATG
>JBJKRM010000417.1:0-3645 GCA_046704685.1 Rhizomicrobium sp. | reverse complement strand
GCCGCGCCCGTTCGCTTCGACACGGCGCGCAAGGCGCCGGCGCCCAGAACGCGCAGGGCGAGCCAGACCGCAGCGGCGGTCGCTAAGAAGCCGGTTGTGGAAACGGCGGAGGACTGGACCGAATTTTGACGAATCCGGTCATTGGAACCCGCAAGCGGGTTCCAATGCGGTGCATTGCTGACGCGAGATGTATCGTATCGGCAGCCTATTCTCGCAGGTTGGCTCAGAACGCGGCGAAGTAGCCGAGGAATTTGCGTTTCTGGTCTTGTGGTCGGCTCAAGGGAATCGAGATGGCATGGCCGCCAGTCTCGAAGGAGATGAACGCGGCGTTGCAGGACTGCTTGCGCAACATGCCATAAAACAGCAACGCCTTGCCGTACGAGACTTTAAGATCGTCCTTGGCGTTCAGGAAACGGAAATGAAGCCCGCGGCAACCGGGACCGATGGCGGCTAGGTCGGCCGTCAGGTCCTCGCTTTCGGTGATGAAGCCGCTGTGTCCCGCCATGGCAGACTGGCCGCTCTTCAGAAGGTATGGCCCGGAGATGCCGATTGCGCCCGAGAACGCGTCGGGTTGGCTTAGAGCGGATTTGACGGCCAGCCAGGCGCCGGCGCTGCCGCCTCTGACGATCGGCTTTTCCGCCAGGCTCGGGAACCGTTGCGACAGATCTTTGGCCACGGCGACGACATCTGCCACCGCCTTCATCCGCTGTGGCGGCTTTGACGCCATGGCAAAGGCATAGCCGAAATCGCCGTCGCCGCGGACAATTGGGAAGGCCATGGCCGTGTCGTGAGCCAGAAGGTAGTCCTGCGTGTGCTGATGATAGAACGGAAAGTCCCGGGCAAGACCATCCGCACCATAGACATCCATGATCACGTGTTTCGGTTTATGGCCCTTTGCGGCCAGGACGTAATAGGGGATGCGCGTGCCGTCCGCGGACGTCGTGGTATAGAGCGTCTTGGAGAAACGTGCTGCATTGCTGTCGAATGAAACATCCGCTTCTGTGATGATCGCTTTGGTAGAGGCGCATTGCCGTCCGGCAAATCCATCGGTTGCGGGTGAGAGCCTGAGGATGCGGTAGTGCTTCGAATGCGACAGGCTGTGGGTTGCGATCACGAAACCATTGCCCATGTGCGAAGACGCCAGCGATGCGGTTTCGTCGCCTTCGAGCTGCAGAAGCGGTTTGAAGGTCCGTCCCTTGTCATTGCAGATCACGCCCACCGAACGGCCTTGCGGCCCGGCGAACACGGCGGCCAGATCGTTGTTGGCGTCGATGGTGAGCGTGTCGGTGATCGGCAGTGGGCCGTCGACCGGGAATGCGGCGAGTACCGATTTCGTTGCTCTGACGCCGCCGCCGTCAACCGGCTGGAGACTCGTCAAGGTGATGGTCCGATCTCCCCTGACCATCGGGGCGTTGCTGGCCCAGAACTCGAATTCGATTTCGCCGGAACGCGACGTGAGAAACCCTTCGGTGAGCGGCATTCTGAACTGAAGCGGCTTGGCTTCATCGATGCTGCGGAAGCTGCCGTCATAGCGGTGGGCGAACAGCACGATCTTTCCGTTGATCGGAAGTGAGATGGGCATTTCGCCGGGAGCCAGGGTCGTGACCATGCGGTCCTTGCCGGTTGCGACATCGAAGGCGTGAACGGATCGGCCTTTCTCATCCGCGGCGGCGACGTAGTAGAGCGTTCTGGCGTTCTTGAACCAGATCGTCGACAGCGCCTGGACCGGGAGTGGCTTTGCACGGGAGGTCGCGAGGTTAACGAGGAATGTGCGCGGCGTTGTGCCAACTGTCGCCAGCACCACACATTGGGAATCGCGCGCGCATTCGAAGCCCCTGACGGTGTAGGCACCACCAAGCGCGATTTTGGTCCAGGGAGCACCTGCACGGACGTTTCTCGACCAGAGCTGGGCTCCTTCGCCCGCTGCCATGAGGTGATCGCCCACTATGAAGACGCCGTATGGCGTGGGCGGCAGCATATTGGCGGCCGAGGCGGCAGAAAGGGGCAGGGCAAGGGTCACCAGCCATCGCAAAACGGCGGGCGCGGCCGCACGCAATATCTTCAAAAAGCCGTTCAAACAGACCACCCCCACAGAATCCCACCGCAGAGCAAAGCGTGGACGGCACGCCCGGTAAAGGGGCGATCAAGAAAAATGAAGCTATCCCAAAGACCTAGTTGGCCATACCCGGAGGGGCAGGACGGTCAAAACGCGCCTTGCACGGGTGGGTGGCACCCCCTATAACCCGCGGCATTCCGCGCGTGAGGTTGGGTTTCGGGGGGTGTTCCCTCGACCCCGTCCGGTGCCCGGGAGCGTCCGCGAGAGCGGGAGCGACCAGCAAATAACTGGCCGTATCTCATCTGTTGCAGGCGATCTGGGTGACTCCTCTCGCTAGGTCAACCGGAAAAGGAGACTTTTTCCATGGCACTGCCTGATTACACCATGCGCCAGCTCCTCGAGTCGGGCGCCCATTTCGGCCATCGTACCCAGCGCTGGAATCCGAAGATGGCTCCCTACATCTACGGCTCGCGCAACGACATTCACATCATCGATCTGACCCAGACTGTTCCGCTCCTGCACCAGGCGCTCGTGACGCTGCGTGATGTGGCGGCGGGCGGCGGCCGCATCCTGTTCGTCGGCACCAAGCGCCAAGCGGCCGAGCCCATCGCTGCGGCGGCTAAGCGCTGCGCTCAGTACTTCGTCAATCACCGCTGGCTCGGCGGCACGCTGACCAACTGGCAGACCATCTCGAATTCGATCAAGCGCCTGCGTTCGATCGAAGAGACTCTGAACTCCGCCCAGGGTTCGGGCCTGACCAAGAAGGAACTGCTCGGCCTGCTGCGTGAGCGCGACAAGTTGGAACGGTCGCTGGGCGGTATCAAGGAGATGGGCGGCCTGCCGAACATGCTGTTCGTGGTCGACACCAACAAGGAGTCGATCGCGATCTCCGAGGCCAGGAAACTCGGCATTCCGGTGACGGCCATCCTGGATTCGAACTGCGATCCGGACGGCATCGCCTATCCGATCCCCGGCAACGATGATGCGGCCCGCGCCATTGCGCTGTATTGCGATCTGGTTGCCCGCGCCGTCATCGATGGCCTTTCGGAGAGCCAGGTTGCCGCTGGCGTCGACACCGGTGCGGCCGAAGTGCTGCCCGATACGGCGCCTGCTGTGCAGCCCGAAGGCGAAGCGGCCACCCCGGCCGCATGATCGGAATTTAAACGGAGAATGACAATGGCGGAGATCACCGCTGCATTGGTGAAGGAACTGCGCGACAAGACCGGCGCAGGCATGATGGATTGCAAGAAGGCCCTCGCCGAGACCAAAGGCGACATCGAGGCGGCCGGCGATTGGCTACGCAAGAGCGGCCTGTTGAAGGCTGCCAAGAAGGCGAGCCGCGTGGCCGCCGAAGGCTTGATCGGAATCGCGGTGGGCGAGCACTCCGGCGTGCTGGTGGAAGTGAATGCCGAAACCGATTTCGTGGCTCGCAACGACGAGTTCAAGGGCTTCGTCAAGAGTGCTGCCGATCTTGCCCTCAAGGAGGGCTGCACGCTGGAAGCCTTGATGGAGAAGAAGCTCGGCGATGCTTCGGTCAAGGACACGCTGACCGGCTTGATCGCCAAGATCGGCGAGAACATGAGTGTGCG
>JBJKRM010000416.1:0-3773 GCA_046704685.1 Rhizomicrobium sp. | reverse complement strand
TCCTACGACATCGAGAACCCCATGCATCTGATCGAAGGATCGGCGGGTTCGATGGGCATCCTGGTGGTGGAGTAAACGGCGATGACAAAGCTTTCTAAGCGTTTCTAGAAGGTCGTCGAGGGGCTCGATACGTCGAAGGTCTATCCGGTTGCGGAAGCCGTGAAGCTGATCAAGTCGCGTGCCACGGCCAAGTTCGATGAAACCATCGAACTGGCGATCAATCTGGGTGTTGATCCCCGCCATGCCGACCAGATGGTGCGTGGTGTGGTTTCGCTGCCGAGCGGCACGGGCCGCACGTTGCGCGTTGCCGTGTTCGCCAAGGGGCCGAAGGCCGACGAGGCGAAGGCCGCCGGTGCCGACATTGTTGGCGCGGAGGATCTGGCCGAGCAGGTGCAGAAGGGCGACATCAATTTCGACAAGTGCATTGCGACGCCCGACATGATGGGGATCGTCGGTCGTCTTGGTAAGGTGCTCGGCCCGCGCGGTCTGATGCCGAACCCCAAGGTCGGTACGGTGACGATGGACGTCACCTCCGCGATCAAGGATGCCAAGGGTGGCGCGGTGGAATACCGTGTCGAGAAGGCCGGCATCGTGCAGGGCGGCATCGGCAAGGCGAGCTTCAGCGATGACGCCATTGTGGCGAACGTCAAGGCGTTCGTGGACAGCGTCGTCAAGGCGAAACCGCCGGGCGCCAAGGGCACCTATGTGAAGAAGATTTCTATCAGCTCGACGATGGGACCAGGGCTCAGGATCGCCCTTCCTTCGGTCAACGCTGGCGGCGCCGAAGCATAAGGAACAAGTGAATTCGGACCGGCGATGGTCCGATGACCTGTCCGAGACCGCTGGAGTTCCCAAAAGGCCGCAAGGCCGAGGAGGGGAACTTAAACATCCAGCGCAGACGGGGTTCGGGTTTGAACCCTGGGGCAGGAGTGAGCAACAGGGCGGCATGCGGATCGCCACGTATGCCGGTTGTTCGATGTCTTTTCCCCGAAAAGTGGAAGGGGCGTCGAGAAGGAGAGCACAGTGGAGAAGGCCAAGAAGACGGAAGTCGTAGAAGAGCTGAAAGGCGTCTTCTCGGAATCCGGCTCTGTGGTTGTCGCCCACTATTCGGGCCTCACGGTTGCCCAGCTTGGCGACCTCCGTTCGCGCATGCGCGCGGCCGGAGCCTCGTTCAAGGTGGCCAAGAACCGTCTGGCCGTTCGTGCGCTTCAGGGAACGCCGATCGAAGGCATCTCCCCACTCTTCAAGGGGCCCACGGGCATTGCGTTCAGCAAGGATCCCGTTGCGGCTTCAAAGGTGGTGGTGGGCTATGCCAAGGACAACGCGAAGCTCGTTGTCCTGGGCGGATCGGTGGGGACGACGACTTTGGACGCTCAGGGCGTGGAAGCCCTGGCCACCTTGCCGTCGCTCGACGAGCTGAGAGGCAAACTGATCGGCCTCATCCAGGCTCCGGCAACCAAGATCGCAGGCGTCCTTCAGGCGCCCGCGGGGCAGCTTGCCCGGGTCATCAGCGCGTATTCCAAGTAGGAAGAAGCGGCATAGGCGACAGCCGAAACAACGTTCAAACCCGTACACAAAACAAGGAATTGAGACATGGCGAACATCGAACAACTGGTCAATGACCTGTCGAGCTTGACGGTCCTCGAGGCGGCCGATCTCGCGAAGGCGCTGGAAGAAAAGTGGGGCGTCTCGGCGGCGGCTCCGGTGGCAGTCGCGGCTGCTCCGGCGGCTGGCGGGGCCGCTCCGGCGGCTGAGAAGACCGAATTCACGGTCGTCCTCGCTGGCGCCGGCGACAAGAAGATCAACGTGATTAAGGAAATCCGCGCGATCACCGGCCTTGGCCTGAAGGAAGCGAAGGACCTCGTTGAGGGCGCTCCCAAGGAAGTGAAGGCCGATGTGAGCAAGGATGAGGCTGAAAAGATCAAGAAGCAGCTCGAAGACGCAGGCGCGAAGGTCGAGTTGAAGTAAGGAGGCGCGGCGGCTTGAAAAACCGCGTGCGCGTGCATATTTCGTTCACACACTGCTCTTCCGGGACGGGGAACCGCCCCGGAAGGGGCGGTGATTTTCGCTTTAGCGGCGGGTTTCACTGAAGGTAAGGATCGGCGGGAATGACACTTTCTTTCACTGGGCGCAAGCGGCTTCGCAAATACTTCGGCAAGATGGTCGAAGTGGCGGAGATGCCCAATCTCATCGAGGTCCAGAAGACCTCGTACGACCAGTTCCTTCAGGTGGACAAACCTGCGGAAGGGGCCCGGTTCGACGAAGGCCTGCAGGCCGTATTCTCCTCCGTGTTCCCGATCCAGGACTTTTCCGAGACCTCTCGGCTGGAATACGTCGACTATTATTTTGAAGAGCCCAAATACGACGTCGAGGAGTGCCAGCAGCGCTCGATGACGTTCGCGGCGCCTTTGAAAGTGACGCTGCGTCTCATCGTCTTTGATGTGGACCAGGAAACCGGCGCCAAGTCGGTCAAGGACATCAAGGAGCAGGACGTCTATATGGGCGACGTGCCGTTCATGACCGAGAACGGCACCTTCATCGTCAACGGCACCGAGCGCGTCATCGTCTCTCAGATGCATCGCTCGCCGGGCGTCTTCTTCGATCACGACAAGGGCAAGACCCATTCGAGCGGCAAGCTGTTGTTTGCCGCCCGCGTCATTCCTTATCGCGGTTCGTGGCTCGACTTCGAATTCGATGCCAAGGACATCATCCATGTGCCCATCGACCGTCGCCGCAAGCTGCCGGTGACGACGCTGCTTTATGCGCTCGGATTGGATCAGGAGCAGATCCTCGAATACTTCTACACCAAGATCGTCTTCAAGCATCAGAAGGACGGCTCGTGGCTCACGCCGGTCGATCCGGTCTGGATGCGCAACGCCAAGTCGATCACCGAATGGAAGAACACCAAGACCGGCGAGGTTCTGGTGGAAGCCGGCGGCAAGATCACCCAGCGCGGCCTGCGCAAGTGGCAGGAAGAGGGCATCAAGAACATCTCTCTCGGTGTCGATGAGCTGGTCGGCCGCTTTTCGGCGCTCGACATGGTCAATCCGGAGACCGGTGAGATCTTCGTCGAGGCCGGCGAGGAGCTGACCACCGAAAATCTCGAGCAGCTGAACGATGCGGGCTTCGACGAGATCGAAGTGATCAACGTCGACGGCATCTCGATCGGCGCCTATATCCGCAACACCATGGCGGTGGACAAGAACCACTCGCGCGAGCAGGCGCTGATCGACATCTACCGCGTCATGCGCCCGGGCGAGCCGCCCACGCTCGACACCGCCGAGACCCTGTTCGGCCAGCTGTTCTTCGACTCCGAGCGCTATGACCTGTCGAGCGTCGGCCGCGTCAAGATGAACATGCGCCTGTCTCTGGATGCGCCCGACACCATGCGCGTGCTGCGCAAGGACGACATCCTGGCCATCGTCAAGGCCTTGGCGGAGCTGCGCGACGGCCGCGGCGAGGTCGACGACATCGACAATCTCGGCAACCGCCGCGTCCGCTCGGTCGGCGAGTTGATGGAGAACCAGTTCCGTATCGGCCTGTTGCGCATGGAGCGCGCAATCAAGGAGCGCATGAGCTCAGTCGATATCGACACCATCATGCCGCAGGACCTGATCAACGCCAAGCCAGCGGCTGCCGCGGTGCGCGAGTTCTTCGGTTCCTCGCAGCTTTCGCAGTTCATGGACCAGACCAACCCGCTGTCGGAGATCACCCACAAGCGGCGCCTGTCGGCGCTCGGCCCGGGCGGTCTGACCCGCGAGCGCGCCGGCTTC
>JBJKRM010000415.1:0-2830 GCA_046704685.1 Rhizomicrobium sp. | reverse complement strand
TCCCCGCACTGGTGGTGCACACCACCAGTGCGGGGATGAAAGAGGTTGCGTCCCTGGACCTGCCGCTGGATGGCCTTCCCCGCCATGCCGCGGTGTTCGATGTGGTGTATAATCCGCTGGAAACCGGGCTTCTGGCGCGGGCCCGCACCTTGGGCCTCAAGCCGGTGGATGGATTGTGGATGCTGCTGCACCAGGCCGTGCCGTCTTTTGAAGCGTTCTTCGGCATCAGACCGCAGGTCACACCGGCGCTGCGGGCCGAGCTGGAAAAGGCGCTCGATGGCTGAGCGGCCGTTCCTTTTGGGCCTCACCGGTTCCATCGGCATGGGTAAGAGCGAGACCGCCAGGATGTTCGGGCGTCTGGGTGTGCCGGTCTATGACGCAGACGCCGCCGTGCATGCGCTCTATGAACCGGGCGGCACAGCGGTCGAGCCGATCGCCGAGGCTTTCCCCGGCTGCATCCAGGATGGCCGGGTCGACCGCCGCCGGCTCGCCGCTCATCTGCTCGACAACCCCGAGGCTTTTGCCAAGCTCGAGGCGATCGTCCACCCGCTGGTGATCGAGACGCAGCGGCGCTTCACTGCCGAAGCAGCCGCCCAGGGCGCTGATCTCGTGGTGCTCGACATCCCGCTGCTCTTCGAGACCGGCGGCGAAAACCGCATGGACGCGGTGGTCGTGGTCTCCGCCCCGGAAGCCGTGCAGCGGCAGCGTGCTTTGGCCCGCGATGGCATGACGCCGGAGAAACTCGACCGCATCCTGGCGCGCCAGATGCCCGATGCCGAAAAGCGCCAGCGGGCCGATTATGTTGTGGACACTGGGCAAGGTTTCGACCGCGCCTTCGCCCAAGTCCGTAAGATCATCGACGAGATCCGCGCCGGAAAAAAAGATGCGTGAAGTTGTGCTTGATACGGAAACCACCGGCCTCGATCCGGCCGACGGCCACCGCATCATCGAAATCGGCTGCGTCGAGCTGATGGACCATTTCCCCACCGGCCGCACTTATCAGTGCTATCTCAATCCCGAGCGCGACATGCCGGCCGAAGCCGAACGGGTACACGGCATCTCGAGCGCTTTCCTTGCTGACAAGCCGCTGTTTGCCGCCGTGGCGGACGAGCTTCTGGAATTTCTCGGCGACGCCCCGCTGGTGATCCACAATGCGGCGTTCGATCTCAAATTCCTCAACCACGAACTGGCGCGGCTCGAACGGGAGCCGATCGCATCCGCCAGGGCCATCGACACCGTCGATATGGCCAAGATGAAGTTCCCTGGCGCGCGCTATTCGCTGGACGAGCTGTGCAAGCGCTTCGCCATCGATCTGGCCGGCCGTTCCAAGCACGGGGCCCTGCTGGATTCGGAACTCCTGGCACAGGTCTATCTCGAGCTGATCGGCGGCCGCCAGAAGCGCTTCATGCTGGCGCCCAACGATGGCGATGGCGAAACCACCGAAGAGGTTCGCCCGGTGCGGGCGCGCCCGGAACCGCTGCCATCCTTGCTGACGCCAGCCGAACGCGAAGTCCACATCGCCTTTGTGGCGAAGGAACTCGGCGACAGTGCCATCTGGAATGCCGGTTAGCGCGCGACCGAAGCCGCGCACCCCGTGATCAGGCCTGGGCCGTCGGCTGTGCCTGTTGCTGCATCTGGGCCGCCTTGGCGCGGTAGAGGGCCGCAAAATCGATCGGCTCGATCATCAGCGGCGGCATGCCACCGTCGCGCACCACATCGGCCACGATGCGCCGGGCAAACGGGAACATGATGTGCGGCGCTTCGATCAGCAGCACCTGCTGCTTCACCTCTTCGGGGATGTTGTGCAGCTGGAAGAGTCCGCCATAAACCAGCTCAAGCAGAAAGAGCGCCCGATCCTCGGATTTGGCGTTGACCCGCAGCTTCAGCTCGATCTCATAGTGCTCCGGCTGCACTTGGCGGGCTTGCAGGTCCACATTGAGTTCGATCTGCGGCCGGGCGTTGGCAGCACCGCCGATCCCCGGGTTCTCGAAGGACAGGTCCTTGATGTATTGCCCAACCACCTGAACGCGCGGAGCGTCCTGGTCCATACCGTTCTGGGCGCCATCAGTGGGGATTTCGTCGGCCATGGTAAACCTTTGGAATTTCGTCGCGGGCGGGCGCTAACACGAAATGTGAGGCGGTGACAAGCGATGGAATGGCTTCCGGTAACGCACTTTTGCCATTTTGACCCTATATATGCTGGACCGTTCCAGGCAGTGGCGTTAGGTTAAGGCATTCCCGCGCGCCATGATGCCGCGGAGAAGGACATGGCTGGTTCCCAGTTGATCGACATCATCCTGATCGCCACGGTGGCAGGATTCATCCTGTTCCGCCTCTATATGGTTCTTGGCCGGCGCACCGGCCATGAGCGGCCGCCCCAGGAAAACCATCGGTTCGGCCGGCTGGGCCGACTGGGCCGGGTTCCGGCCGAGGACACGGTGGGCGCCGCTCCCCAGCAGTTGGGGGCGTCCGCCGAGCGTCCGTCGGATCCGGTGGCCAGCGGTCTTTTCGATATCGGATTGGCCGACCGCCGGTTCGACCGCGAGCAGTTCCTCAAGGGTGCCCGCGCCGCTTACGAAATGATCCTTACGGCGTTTGCAGGCAACGACCGGGAAACCTTGAAACCGATGCTCAGCGACGAGGTTTTCACGGCGGTCGTATCCGTGATGCGCCAGCGCTAGCAATCCAACCAGAAGGCGACCTTGACGCTGGTCGGGTTCAGCGACGTCAAGATCATCGCGGCGTGCCTCAAAGCCAGCAGCGCGGAAATCACCCTGGCCTTCGGCGCCCGGCTGATTTCAGCGACCACCGATGCCGAGGGCAAGGTGGT